>CALFOY010000245.1 GCA_937919265.1 uncultured Capnocytophaga sp.
CAAAAACTTCTTTTTCTCCTTTTAAGGAATTGAATATTTTTAGTTGATGATTCATTAATAATCCAAATTTTATGTTAGATGAAAAAGTAAGTACAGAAGTAAGAAAAAAAATTAATAGAACAGTTTCTATAAAATATTTTTTTATAAAATTCGTAAAATACTTCTATTTCTTAAGTGAATTAAAGGCTTCTATTCGTTGTTTTTCTTGTATATCAATAATATGATAAGCTGCAAAAGGTATCAGCAAAAAACCTCCTATGATTATATAATTTGACAAGCCAAAAAATCCCCAATAAATCACTAAAGGAGTTCCTACAATAAGGAGTATTAAAGCTATTATTTTGGCTATTTTTGAAGGTTTTGCATAAAAATCATTAGGAGTATAGTCTCTTTCATAATTACACTTTGGGCAATGAATTTTTACAGATTCTCCTTCTTTCATAGCAAATTCTATACGGGTACTGGCTTCTGTATTGTAAGAAAATTCTTGAGAACATTTCTTACAGAGGGTAAAAACTTTCAATGTTATTTTATTTTCTGCAAAGGTACGAAAATTTCTTTTTCTCCTTTTAAGGAATTGAATATTTTTAGTTGATGATTCATTAGTGTTTGTTTTTTAATAAAAATAATTACTTAATAAGCTCTTTCTTTTCTTCCTTCAAAGAAATTAATAAAAGCTTGATTAACTACTCTATTCCCTCCTGGGGTAGGATAATTTCCGGTAAAATACCAATCTCCTAAATTAAGAGGGCAGGAGAGATGTAAATTTTCTACGCTTTGGAATATAATTTCTACAGGACAATTCATTTCCTCTGGTAGTAATAATTGAGTTATTCGAGTAGAAATTTCTTTGTCAGAAAAAGGATTATAAATTTCTTTTACATAGTTAATGATTTCATTATCAGGTTTCCCTTTTTGTTCTTTACATTTTTGATAAACTTCTTCAATGATATTGTAAGTACCTTTTTCTTTATGTAAAGAAAGGACTGCGTTGAAAGCGACAAGGTCTTCTAATCTTGCCATATCAATTCCATAACAATCAGGATAACGAATTTGTGGAGCAGAAGAAAGTACAATGATTTTCTTAGGACAAAGTCGATTAAGTATTTTTAAAATACTCTTTTTCAAGGTAGTTCCTCTTACAATACTATCATCAATGATTACTAAATTATCTATATTTTTTTGTACTGAACCATAAGTAATATCATAAACGTGAGCAACTAAATCATCTCTACCACTATCTTCAGTAATGAAAGTGCGAAGTTTAGCATCTTTTATAGCTACTTTTTCAATACGAGGTCGAATAGATAAAATTTCCTCTAATTTATCTTCTGTAATAGAATCTCCTTGAAGGAGAATTTGTTCTTTTTTGTGTTTGTTTAGGTATTTTGAAGCCTGTTCTATCAATCCGTAAAAGGATGTTTCTGCAGTGTTAGGAATATAAGAAAACACTGTGTTTTTCAGGTCATTATCTATAGCTTGAAGAACCTCGGGGAGGAGTAAAGCACCCAATTTTTTTCTTTCAAGGTAAATTTCTCGGTCACTACCTCTTGAAAAGTAAATTCTTTCAAAAGAGCAGGCTTTTCTTTGTGTAGGTTCTAAGATTTGTTCAATAGAGGTTTTACCACTTTTTTTGATAATAATAGCGTGAGCTGGAGGAAGTTCTTGCACGGCTTCAAATTCAATATTGAAAGCCGTTTGGATAACAGCTCGTTCAGAGGCAACAACAACAACTTCTTCATCTTTATAATAGTATGCAGGGCGTATTCCTGCAGGGTCACGAATGACAAAAGCATCACCGTGTCCTAAAATACCAGCCATAGCATAGCCACCGTCCCATCTTCGAGCTGATTTTTTTAGGATTTTAGCAATATCTAATTCTTCTGCAATTTTTTCAGAAGCATCTTTTTTGGAAATGCCTTCCTCTTTGAATTTTCTGTAAAGTTCTTCTACTTCATTATCAAGAAAGTGTCCAATACGTTCCATAACAGTTACAGTATCAGCTTTTTCTTTTGGGTGTTGTCCTAGCTCTACCAATCGGTCAAAGAGTTCGGTAACATTGGTCATATTAAAATTACCTGCAACAATGAGGTTTCTATGCATCCAGTTATTTTGTCTCAGGAAAGGATGTACATTTTCTATACTATTTTTCCCGAAGGTACCATATCTTACGTGTCCTAAAAAGACCTCTCCGAGATAGGGTAGAATAGTTTTTTGTAGCTCTGGGTCGTCTTTTATTTCAGGATTTTCAGCCATTAATAGGCTGATACGTTCATTGATTTGTTTAAAAATATCTTGAATAGGCTGAGCATCATTTGAGCGAATACGACTGATGTATCTTTGCCCAGGTTTCATATCTAATTTAATACTAGCAATACCAGCCCCATCTTGCCCTCGATTGTGCTGTTTTTCCATCATCAAATACATTTTATTGATGCCATAGAAAGTGGTGCCATATTTTTCTTTGTAGTATTGTAAGGGTTTCAGTAGGCGCACAAGCGCAATACCGCATTCGTGTTTTATTGCATCGCTCATAATTCTAAGCTATTTTTATATCAAATTGTGTTAATTCTTTAAGGTAAAAAAGTCTTCTAAGAACTTCGTCTTTGGTAAGAGAAATCATACGTTCTGCACCAAATTTTTCTACACAAAACGAAGCCAAGGTAGCCCCATAGACAATAGCATTTTTCATATTATTGAATGAAATATCTTCGGTTTTGGCAAGATATCCAATAAAACCACCCGCAAAGGTATCTCCTGCACCAGTTGGGTCACATACATCAAGGATAGGAATAGCGGGAGCAAAGAATATTTCATCTTGATGGAATAACATAGCGCCGTGTTCTCCTTTTTTAATGATTACATATTTTGCGCCGAAAGACATTATTTTTTTAGCAGCTCTTGGGAGCGAATATTCTTGAGTGAGTTGTATAGCTTCTTCGTCATTTATTGTAATAACATCAACTTTTTTTATTACTTCCAAGAGTTTTTCCCAAGTATTATTTATCCAATAGTTCATTGTGTCTAATACAATGAGGGTAGGGCGCTGTTTCATTTGCTCAATGACACTAAGTTGTATTTGAGGGTGTAGATTTCCGAGCATAAGGTATTGAGCATCAGAGAAATCTGAGGATATTTTAGGGATAAAATGGTCTAATACATTAACTTGAGTATCAAGTGTATCACGAGAGTTCATATCGGTATGATATTTTCCGCTCCAATAAAAACTTTTTCCACCTTTGATGATTTCTACTTGGCTTGTGTTTATTTCACGAGAGGTAAGGGTATGCATATACTCTTGTGGGTAATCTTCACCAACAACAGAAACAATAGCTTGTTCAATATCAAAAGCTGAGGCAGATAAACAAATATAATTTGCAGAGCCTCCCATAGTTTTTTCTACTTTTCCAAAAGGGGTTTCAATGGAGTCGAAAGCCATTGTCCCGACGGTAAGCAATTTGCCCATACTGAAAATAAAAGTTTTAATAAAAGCGCAAAGATACTATTTTTTAAGTTTAAAAAGAATAAAAAAAATGATTATTTACAAAAAAATATAAGTTAAAAGAAAACAAAGAAATAGAAATGAAAAAAGGCTTACTTTTATAAAAATAAGCCTTTTTAGTTTTATAAGAAAATGAATGAAATATGAAAAAATTATTGTAGTTTGTATGCTGTATAAGCTGGGAAATATACGTTAGGGTATTTTTTACTTTGTAGTAAATGTACCTCTAAGTTTACGAATTTATATCTAACATTTAGTTTTTTTACATAAAAACCTTGACTACCTACTTCTCCTATATAGTCTAGAGCCTGTTTAGCTCTTTCTAAAATAACTCTATTTTCAGGAGCATTCCAAACATCTTCATTGCTGGGTTCTATTTCTCCTTTTTCTTGGAAAACTATTAATTTGTTTTGAACCTCATAACTATACGTGGTAGCTAATGAAGCACCTATTTTTTCGCCATCTTTAGGAAATTCATAACCAATACTTGCATATAACTGACCATCACCGAAATCTATTTCAAGTCGTCCAAAATCTCTAGTGTCATCAATTTTTAACATATTATTGTAAAAATCAGGAGACATATGATATGTATTTTTCAAGAATTCGGTAAATAGAAATAAACGTCCAATACCTTTTTTTGTAGTAGGCACAAACTGAAGATAATCATCTGTAAGGTGTTCTTCATCAGGTAGTTGAGAATATTTAATTTCTGCTGTTACTCCGTCAATAGTTGCTTTATATGTTTTTGGCGAAGTATTTTGAAGTTTTAATTCAGAAAAAGATTTACCATCAATAACCAAAGGAGGAGAAAAGAGTATGCCTTCTTTAGAAATACCTATTCCTGCTTTTAATTTATTGGAAGAGTTTGAGAACGATGTAAGAGTTAAATATCTATAATCAGATATTGAAATATCATAATCCTCAGTGCCAGAAGTTGTTGTAGTACTGAAAAAATAATTGAAAGGGAGTTTATTGAAAACAGAAATATCTTCATTGGAAGTTTGTATAGCGTTCCAATCTTCGGTAGTTGCTTTCTCAAAATAAATGAATTTTTCATTTTTCCCGCGTAATGTTTTGAATTTAAGTTTATCATTTTCTTTTCCAGAAAAGATAAAAATAAATTCCCCTTTTAATCCTTTTCCTTTAAAAAATTCTCTTTCCAGTTCTCCATCAGCTAAATTATGTAAATAGTTTTTTGTAGAAAAAATAAGAGAAATGCCTTGTGCTTGGCTGATTTCATATTTACTTTTTTGAGGAGTTAAGGTACTAGTATCCCAGTCTGAAACCATTTCAACAAAGCCATCAGAGGTAAATTTCATTAAGAAATTGTAGGCTCCAAAGTTTTCATTATCAGAAAAATAAGAAAGTTTCCAGCCTTTTTCTTCACTAGAAAGTAGGCTTCTTAGTTCATTTTGAGCTTGAGTTAAACGCTCAGAGGCATTTTTATCAAATATATTATCTTCATTGGTCTGACAAGCGAAAAGAGCAATAAAGGAAAATAGGTATATTAATTTTTTCATTGTTATTATAGATTTATTGTAATACAGAACTAACTTTTTCATTTACTTTTTCTTGAAGTTTATAAAAATCGATATTCCACTCAGATTTGAAATAATTTACAATAAAAGCTTCTTTTTTTCTAAGAGCTGTTTTAGCTTCATTGTTTTTAATAGCATTAATTTTTGTATTCCATTCTGTTTTGGTCATATCCAACATAGAAGAAGTCATTTCAGCAAAGTCTTCAATATCATCTTTCATAGAATATGCAGTAATAAATCCTTTCTCTAAGGCATCACTATCCTTAACATTATGCCAAGAAGCGGTGTAACCAGAAGGTGTGATTTTCTTATAATCTGTAGAATAATTTTTTTTCTGGTTAATGATATGGCAATACTCGTGGTGTATTGTATGAAAAAATAATTTAGATTCTTTATGGTTTTTCATATCAAGATAATCCACTTTAAAAAGAGTAATTTTGTTTCCACTATCAGCAAAACCGAGAGTTACAGAGCCGTCTTCATTAACATTATATCCTCCTGCAATAGAAATTTGTCGAGGAGCTACTTTTTTCATAAATTCTTGTCCTGCAATATCTACGTAGGCGTCAATCCATATTTTTTTGACAATTTCCAGAGCTGGTTTTATTTTGTTTTCTGTTGGAGGATACAGATATTTTTTCATTTCAAAATCTGATTCTTTCCAGTTATAACTAACATTAATATTATAAGGACCTTGGAAATTTTGGTATATGTAATCGTCAATTTCGGTATTTGGGATATTATTGTCTGCTATTACACTATCTTCGGATAACTTTTCTTTTTTACTACAATTAGTAAAAGTAAAAGCAATTGCTGTTAAGATAAATATTTTTTTCATAAGTTAAATAATTATTTTATGAATAATTTAGTTTAATTTTAAGATTATCTAGGATTAGGAGCTATTCCATTGGCTATAGCATCAACAGGAATTTGTAACTCACGACGTGGGTCATTTTTAGGAAGTTCTAATATTTCGCCATCTTTAATATGTGTTACTTTTATTCCTAAACGTTTGATGTCAAACCAACGTAATCCTTCTTGTACGAATTCTACTCTTCGCATTCCTATTACGCATTGTACCCATTCTCTTTGAGTGGTAGTTAGTTCATAGTTAGGTTCAAGTTCTGTTCCTGTACCTTTGTATCGTTCATTGATTATGACATCTCTAATTTCTCCATTTACAGTAGTTTTTGTTTTAGGACGGAAATAAATATTCAAATCAGCTAAGAATTTGTCTTTTTCATTTTTCATAGCATAGGCTTCCATTCTGTTAAGAAGAACTTCATCATATGTAAAAATAGCAGCCATTACGTAAGCATCTCCTACGTTGGTAGAAATATTATCGTATTTAAAATATTCATTTACTTTTGGATAATTTCTATAATCTGTACCTCCGAAATATCTATAAGCCCAACTTACACGATATTTACCTCCAAGAGGGTGGTGATTTCTATCTATTAAAGTTTGAGATATATCAAAAGTTAATCCATATTTATTTAAAGAAATAGATCTTGCATAAGCTGAGTTTGCCCCTACAATGAGTATATTAGCTGGGTCATTAATGCTAGAATATTTGTATTGAATTTCATAATACGTAAGAGGTAATTCAGAATTTCTATCACGTAATTTGCTAGCAATATTGTCTCCTAAAGCGACTGTTGAATGTTCAATAACTTTATCCCAATCTCCTTTCATTAAATAAAAACGACTAGCAAAAGCGTGAGCAGCTTCTTTTGTGAAATGGAATTTTGGGTTGGTGTATTTTGCATTATCAATTAAAGGTATTCCTTCTTTTATATCTTTTTCTATAGCATCATAAAATTTATCTAAAGGAAGACGGCTGTAAGTCTCAAATACTTTTTTCTCAGGTTTGGTTACATATGGTAATCCTAAATCTGTACTTGCAGTGGTAGCATTATAAGGCTTACACCACAAAACTCCAAGCATAAAATGTGCATAAGCACGTGCTACTAAGGCTTCACCTTTTAGATAATTGAGTTCTTCACCTCCTCCCAAATTTTCAATAGCTTCTAAAGCGTGGTTGGCGTTACCAATAGCTTTGAAAGATTTTCCCCAATAGAAAGTAGGTGTATCTAATTTATTTATTTCATCATTAGTTCTCCAAGTATACATATCAGTATTCAATTTGGAGTACTCAGAAACATTGGTTTTATCTCCTGCATTGTCGCTCATTGTTTCACACATATCCATATAAAGAGCATCAGGATAGGCTCCAACAAGTAATTCTTGTACTTTCTCAGGAGAGTCTATTTCTGTACGAGCGTCGGGAGTTTCATCTAAAAAAGAATTACATGAAGCTAATAATATTCCCAACCCCAATATATTGATTTTTTTATATAATATATTTTTCATCATCTTTAAAAATTAAATTCCTACATTGATAGTTAAAGTATATTGAGTTGTAATAGGGTAAGCTACCCCTCCTGAACGGAAAAACTCTGGGTCTTGTCCGTTTAATCGTTTATCAGAATAAATCAAGAAAGGATTGCTTGCTTGCAAACGCAATGTAAGATTATTCAAACGTAATTGGTCTAAAACTTCTTTGTCAAAAGTATAAGATAAAGAAATATTTTTCATACGAATAAACGAACCATCAACTACTCGCTCTGTTGAAAGATTGTACGCACTATACCCCTTTTCAAGAACTGCTTTTCCTATTTCAGTTATCGTTCTTTGTGAAGGGATAGCCGGAATGTTGGTTACATTTTCTTCTCCTGAATTTACCCAACGATTTTTCATTTCTTTTGGAAATACACTTAAATCATTATAATATATAGAGTATTGAGAAGGTTTTCTGATTTTATTACCTGCTTGTGCTGTGATAAGCATACTAAGTTCCCAATTTTTATAACGGAAAGTATTAGAAAAACCTCCTGTTATATTTGGTTCAACAGGACCTTCTTTTTTCAGATAAGATAAAATTCCATCAATTTCTTGAAAATAAATATCATCATAATTTCTACTTCCATTTTTTAAATTGAATAAAGGTAACCCTGCTTCATTAAGCCCTGCGAAATCATAAGAATAAATAGTATTTCTTTGTCCTCCAACAACATTTCCTCCTAGCTCTCGTACTAAGTTAAATACATTAGGTTTGAACGAAAGAGAAGTAATTTCTTGGTTAAAGTAAGCGAAATTAATTCCTGTATTCCAAGAGAAATTATCTGTTTTTATATTTCGTGTATCTATTGCCAGTTCAATACCTTTGGTAGTCATAGAGGCATTGTTTGCTAGTTTAATAAATTCTCCTCCAATTCCTGAAGTACGAACATAATCAATCAAATCTTTTGATTTTTTCTGATAAACATCTAAAGATAAAGAAATTCTGTTTTTGAATAAACCTAAATCTAAACCTAAATTGGTTTCATAAACTTTTTCCCAACTTAATTCACTATTTTGTAATGAATAAATATTGATGACATTTTCTCTATCTCTAGGATAAAAACGATTTGAAATAGAATTAGAAAAAATAGGTAAAGCATTACTAGCGTTTCCTAATCCAGCTATTAGCCCGTAGCTCAAACGTAAAGAAAGGTTAGAAACAGTTGGGTTGTCTAATAAAAAGGCTTCATTAGAGGCATTCCAACGTCCACTAATATTCCAAGTAGGTAACCAACGAGCAGTAGTACTTTTTCCTAATTGGTTTGTACCTTCATAGTTTGCTGTTCCAGATAAAATATAACGTTCTTTATATCCGTAAGTTCCTTGTAAAAATAAGGCGATGCCTCGTTCTTTTGTAAAAGATTTTCCAAAATAATTTGAGTTATCTTGTATTGTTTTTTGAATAGCTCTATAATCTGTAAAAACACTTCCTCCTTTTTTGAACTGGTAGCCATAACCATTGAAAAATATATTATCTCTATCTGTATGGCGATATTCTTGTCCTAAGAATAGTTTAACATCGTGAATGTCGTTAAATAACTTTTTGTATTCCAATGCATTACGGAAATAGTAACTTTGTAGGTTGTTTTCTGTCATTTTGTAAATACCTCCATTAGGTAATACTACTTCTGGTAGTTTATCTGGGTCGTCAGGGTCTTTAGCTAAAAAAGGATTACTTTTTGCCACTATAGTAGTTTCATTAGCTCTATAAGCTCCTACAATATTAGAGTCTTCTGTCATAGAATGTTCATTAGAACTTTTTACGTGTCGAAGAGAACCTAAGAAATTGTATTTCAAACCTTTGGCTAATTTTATTTCTAAATCACCTTGTATTTTATATTCTAATACATTCAAATCCATATAGTTGTTTTTCAACTCATTAAGAATGTTCATAGGAGCAAAGTTGAATCTGTAATATTCATATTCTCCATTGTCTCCATATGGGCGTAAAGTACGAGGCGTATTTAGTCCATAACTAAAAGGGTTTATGTCAAATTCTCTGTCATAAGTACCAGTAACTAAATTTTCATAACGGTTATAAGTACCAGGAGCTTTTTGCTCTCGTACAGAACCTTGTGTTAAAATACCTATTTTTATAGATTTGGAAAGGTCATAAGAGGTTTTTAAATTTGCAGTTACTCTATGTACACGGTCAGCAATACTCCACCCTGGGTCTACAAAGAAACCAACAGAAGCATATATATTTGCATTTTCTCCACCTCCAGAAATACTTACTGTATGGTTTTGAGTGAGAGATTCACGGAATAAAGTTTTGAACCAATCAGTATTTGCATATTCATATTTTTGTAAAAATTTATTACGCGCAGCTGTAGTATTTTCTAATAAAAAGTTACCTGTTTTAGGGTCATAAGTATCTATTGCTCTGTACATTATATTGTAAACTCCTCCATAACGAGCTTGAGAATGAGAAGAAAGGGAAAAATAACCTTTTCTTTCAAGTTCTTGATAAATACCCATTGTTTCTTGAGAGTTCATAATATCATACTGAGAATAATTAGGAATAGTACGAATAGATTGTTCCAATTGATAGGAAATTTGAGTTTTCATATTTCGTTTTCCTCCTTTTGTAGTGATAATTACAGCTCCATTCAAAGCTCTTGCTCCATAAAGAGAAAGCGCAGAAGCATCTTTCAATATTTCAATAGATTCAATATCATTAGCATTTATCCCTGAAATAGCAGAACTTACTAATGTAGCAGAATCTCCAGAAGCCAATTGGTCAAAAGATAAATTAACAACTTCTTCTTGTACAGCACCATCTACAACCCAAAGAGGTTTAGTGTCTCCGAAAATAGAAGAACCTCCACGAATGGTTATTTTAGGAGAAGTACCAAATGTCCCTGATATATTTTGCACGTTTACCCCAGCAGAACGCCCTTCAATCATACGTCCTATATCTACGATACCGTCCATTTTTATATTATCAGCTTTCAGTGTTTGTGAGCTTCCTGTAAAAAGTTTTTTGTTAATTTCTTGATAACCAGTTACAACAACTCCTTCAATTTCTTGAATATCATCTTTTAGCTTTACATTTATATTCGTAGAAGAGCCAACTGCTTTTTCAAAAGTTTTCATCCCTAAAAGAGAAAAAACCAAAATACTTTTTTCATTAGTAACTTTAATGGAGTATTTTCCATCAAAATCAGTAGTAGTACCTGTTTTTGTCCCTTTTATGAGTACATAAACACCTGGTAAAGGTTGGTCTTCAGTGTCAGTTACTGTTCCTGTAACTGTTTTTTGAGCCCAGCTACTTAAATAACTTAGCGCAAAAAAGAGCAATAAAAGTTTTCTCATTATGTTAGTTAAATTTTAAGTTATACAAATATTTAAAG
>CALFOY010000246.1 GCA_937919265.1 uncultured Capnocytophaga sp.
TGTGTATAAGAGACAGTCTTAATATATTTCATTCTAAATATAAAATTAATAATTAAATAGTTTTTTAGTGAAAAATAAATTATTTTTAACAAATATTAATCATATTATTTATTTTTTAAAAGTATAATCAATCGATTAATAAAATTTCTATATCTTAAAAAAAAGAAAAACTAATAAAAAATAGCTATTTTATTAAATTTTAATGTTTTAGGTTGTTATTAATTAAAAAATTTGTATATTTGCACCCTCAAAAAGAATGTAATTAAATACTAAGAAATATGACAAAAGCAGAAATCGTGGCTAAAATCTCTGATAAGTTAGGGGTTGATAAAGCAGATGTACAAGCTATCGTTGAGAACTTTATGGATGAGATAAAAGGCTCATTAGAGAAAGGAGACAATGTTTATCTTCGTGGTTTTGGTAGCTTTATTATCAAAACTCGTGCTGAAAAAACCGGTCGTAACATTTCTAAAAATACGACTATTACTATCCCAGCTCACAACATTCCTTCTTTCAAACCTGCAAAAGTATTTGTTCAAGGAGTTAAAGACAATGTAAAAGTAAAAAAATAACGGAGTATTAACATTATTAAAGCAAGCATATGCCAAGCGGAAAAAAAAGAAAAAGACATAAGGTAGCTACTCACAAAAGAAAAAAAAGAGCAAGAGCTAACCGTCACAAAAAGAAAAAGTAGTTTTTTAACTACTTTTTCACTTTCTAATAAGTTCATTTATTAAATATTTCCTTAATAAAATATAAAGGAAATAAAAATTCATTAAAATCAAACAGAATGACAAAAGAATTGATTATTCGTTCTGGTGCTTCTGATGTAGATTTTGCCTTATTAAGAGATGGACGACTTATAGAACTTCATAAAGAAGAAGATAATAATGGGCTATCTGTAGGAGATATTATGCTAGCAAAAATTCATAAACCTGTACAAGGGCTAAATGCAGCTTTTGTTAATGTAGGTTATGATAAAGATGCATTTTTACACTATCACGATTTAGGCCCACAGTTGGCTACTTCTTTAAAATTTGTAAAAGAAATTAGTTCAGGTAAATTAAAAGATTATTCTTTAAAAGAATTTAAACAAGAGCCAGATATTAATAAAAATGGAGCCATAGGCG
This sequence comes from uncultured Capnocytophaga sp., assembly GCA_937919265.1. Taxonomy (GTDB): domain Bacteria; phylum Bacteroidota; class Bacteroidia; order Flavobacteriales; family Flavobacteriaceae; genus Capnocytophaga. The sequence goes on from CALFOY010000246.1 coordinate 1,131, forward strand.
ACGTTTTAAAGGCTGGTCAACCTATTTTGGTTCAAATAATTAAAGAACCTATCTCTACCAAAGGTCCTCGACTAAGTTCAGAGCTTTCCATTGCAGGAAGATATTTAGTTCTAGTACCATTTTCTGAGCGAATTTCGATTTCTCAAAAAATTGAAGACAAGTCTGAAAAAGAACGTTTAAAACGAATTGTACAAAGCATTAAACCAAAAGGATTTGGTGTTATTATTCGTACAGTTGCACAAGGCAAAAAAGTAGCAGAGTTAGATAAAGATTTGCAAAACTCTGTTAATAAATGGATTTTGATGTGTAAAAAAATACCCCAAGCTAATTATCCCTCTAAGGTATTAAGCGAGGTAAATCGGGCTGGGGCTATCCTGAGGGATATTTTTAACGATACATTTACGGGAATACACGTTAATGACGAAACCCTTTACGAGCAAATAAGGGAATATTTATATGAAATAGCTCCTGAACAAGTTAATATCGTAAAGTTATACAAATCATCTATTCCTATTTTTGAAAGATTTCATATAGAAAGACAAATAAAAACAGGTTTTGGGCGTACTGTTTCTATGACAAAAGGTGCATACTTAGTCATTGAACATACAGAAGCCCTACATGTGATTGACGTCAATAGCGGAAACCACTCCAATAAGGCTACAAACCAAGAAACTACCGCTTATGAGGTGAACCTTATTGCAGCGGCTGAAATAGCCCGACAACTGCGTCTGCGAGATATGGGCGGTATTATTGTGGTAGATTTTATAGATATGAATAACGGAGAAAATAGACAAAAACTTTTTGATTTCCTCCGTGAAGAAATGAAAGATGATCGTGCAAAACATAAAATTTTACCTCCGAGCAAATTTGGATTAATACAAATTACTCGACAACGCGTAAGACCAGAATTACACATAAAAACCAAAGAAGAAGACCCAAGTAAAATAAGTGGTGAGGTAGATGCCCCCATTGTACTTATTGATAGAATTACAACTGAATTAGAGCAAATTATAAATCAAACTACCTATAAAGGAAGAATTACTTTAAATATACATCCTTTTATAGCAGCATATTTAACAAAAGGAATCCTTTCTATTAGATTTAAATGGTTCTTAAAATATAAGCGCTGGATACAAATATTACCTCGAGATGCTTATACTTATTTGGAATACAGATTTAAAACAAATGAAGGTACTCCTTTATAATATAAAAGACTCATTATAAAATAATTATAGTGAGTCTTTTTATTTTATATAACAAACTATTATGGATATAGTACAAAATTATAAAAATATTATTGAACAATGTGAGCAATTAGATTATTCTGATTTTGAGCACATTAACAATTATGTTTGGAAAGATGTTTATCATCATTCTCAAGAACTTAGTATCATCATTATGATCAATATTCTTCTTAAATCTGATATTCCTGATCCTGACATTTTCGTAGAAAACCTCAATGAATTAGTATATCATAGTGGAAATCAATTTATTTTTGATTATATTAAAAATAAAATTAATGAATATATTAAAAGTAATCATTATAATTATTACACAGAATATGATTTAGAAGAAAACTTATCTATTTTAAGACATAAATATGGAAAATTAGGGTATTTTCTTGAATAAATAAAATTATTTTTAGAATATATCAATAAAAATTTAATTAAATAATTATCAAATGCGAATATGGTCTTTACATCCCAAATTATTAGATTCTAAAGGGTTAGTTGCTTTATGGAGAGAAACGCTCCTTGCTAAAAAAGTGCTTGAAGGGGATACAAAAGGATATATAAACCACCCTCAATTATTAAGATTTAAAGAAAATGAAAATCCTATCAATTCAATAAATTACTATCTATCAGAAGTACAAATAGAAGCTACTGTAAGAGGCTATAACTTTGACAAATCAAAAATAACAACTCCTTTCTTTCCTATCATTATGTATGTAACAGAAGGGCAACTAGCTTATGAATGGGAGCATCTATTAAAAAAAATAAAATATAGAGACAGTGTATTTTATAATATTATAAAAAATGAAGCACCTATCCCCCACCCTATTTTCTCTGTTATCAAAGGAGAAATAGAAAAATGGGAAAAAGTATAAAATAAAAAAACTCCCTCTTACTAAGGGAGTTTTCTAAATATCTAATTTATATTTTCTTCTTTTGATAATGAAATTTCGTGAGGTCTTTTACCAAAAATCGTTTCTAAATCTTCTTTAAAGATAACCTCTCTTTCTAATAATAGCTCTGCCAAAGTAATTAACTTCTCTTGATTTTGAGTGAGTATCTCAATGGCTCTTTTGTATTGTTCTTCTATTATTTTATTAATTTCCTCATCAATAATTTGAGCTGTTCTCTCACTATATGGTTTAGTAAATCCATACTCTTCTCCTGTTGCATCATAGTACGTTAGGTTTCCTATTTTTTCATTCAATCCATAAATAGTTACCATAGCTCGTGCTTGTTTGGTTACCTTTTCAAGATCACTAAGAGCTCCTGTAGATATTTTTCCGAAAGTAATTTGCTCTGCAGCACGTCCGCCCAAAGCTGCACACATTTCATCTTGTATCTGTTCCGTTCTAACAATTTGTCTTTCTTCAGGTAAATACCAAGCAGCACCCAAAGAACGCCCACGTGGTACAATTGTTACTTTTACAAGAGGAGCTGCATGTTCTAAAAGCCAACTTACTGTTGCATGCCCAGCCTCGTGGTATGCAATAGCTTTTTTCTCTTCTTGAGTTATTATTTTATTTTTCTTTTCTAAACCTCCAATAATTCTATCAACAGCATCTAAAAAATCTTGTTTTTCTACTGAGTTTTTAGCTTTTCTAGCAGCTATCAAAGCCGCCTCATTACATACATTAGCTATATCTGCCCCAGAAAAACCTGGAGTTTGTTTTGCTAAAAATTCAATATCTAAACTTTCAGTAATTTTAATAGGTTTTAAATGAACTTTAAATATTTCTTTACGCTCATTAAGGTCAGGCAAATCTACATAAATTTGTCTATCAAAACGCCCAGCACGTAAAAGTGCTTTATCCAATACATCAACACGGTTGGTAGCTGCTAACACAATAACATTTGAAGTAGAACCAAAACCATCCATTTCAGTAAGTAACTGATTTAACGTATTTTCCCTTTCATCATTAGCATTTGTTAAATTATTTTTACCTCTTGCTCGCCCTATGGCATCTATTTCATCTATAAATATGATAGAAGGTGATTTTTCTTTTGCTTGTCGGAATAAATCTCTAACTCTTGACGCTCCTACACCAACAAACATTTCAACAAAATCAGAACCTGAAAGAGAAAAAAATGGCACTTTAGCCTCATCAGCTACTGCTTTAGCCAAAAGAGTTTTCCCTGTTCCTGGAGGTCCCACAAGAAGTGCTCCCTTAGGTATCTTACCTCCTAATGAAGTATATTTTTCAGGATTTTTAAGAAATTCTACTATTTCTTGTACTTCTTCTTTTGCTCCTTCTAACCCTGCAACATCTTGAAATGTAATTCGTTTTTCTTTATTTCCATCAAAAAGTTTAGCACGAGACTTACCTATATTGAAAATTTGTCCACCGCCAATACCTCCTCCTGCCCTACGCATTAAGAAAACCCATAGCCCCACAAAAAGTAATACTGGCAAAATAACAGTAATAACAATATCTCCTAAAAAATTCTGCTCTGTATCATAAAGTAATTGAGTAGAATTAGATAAATTATTGTCTGTAACAATTTTATTGAAACGATTTTCAAAGTTTTCAAGAACTCCTACCTCTACTTTATATTGAGGAATATCTGCCTTAGCTCCTGCTTTAAACAACTGACTATCAGGCTTTACATCTTTATGATCTTCTTTATTAATTGCCTCAGGAGTCAAATAAACTCTTGCTTGATGTTTATTAACAACCACTACTTTTGCAATATCTCCATCTTGAAGGAATTTTTCCAATTCCATTTGAGAAATTTCTTTGGGTTGTTTCCAAAGCCCTGCTCCAGAAAGAGGATTTAAAACAAAAAATAATATTAAAGCTAAGCCAGCATAGAGCCAAAATGCTGAAAATCGTGATGATGGTTTATTCTCATTCATAATTAATAATCTGTTTGTATTTGGGTTATTCGGGCATCTCCCCACAAGCCCTCAATATCATAATATTCTCTTATGTGTTTTTGGAAAATATGTACAACTACATCTACATAATCCAAAAGAATCCATTCTGCATTTTGCTCTCCTTCTATATGCCAAGGTTTTTGAGTTGTTTGTCGTTGCACGGCTCCAGAAATGGCTGCCACTTGTGTATTAGAACCTCCTGAACAAATTATAAAATGGCTACACACAGCGTTTTCTATTCCTTTTAGGTCTAAAATAGTTATATTCTGACCTTTAACTTTTTGGATTCCTTCCAAAATATCTGCTATCAGCAAATCTGAGTTATTTTTTTCGTTTATCATCAATTTTTTTATTATTTTTGCACGAGCCACAAACTGTCTC
>CALFOY010000247.1 GCA_937919265.1 uncultured Capnocytophaga sp.
TCTTCGTCGGCAGCGTCAGATGTGTATAAGAGACAGAAGAATAACTATATTATAAATCATATATCCAATATACTCTTTACAAAGCTATGTCCGTCCACATCTACAGCTCTTACCTTAGTACCCAGTCTTTCTTGAAAGTCCTCAAGTGTTATCGAGTCCAAAAAGATGTCCTCGTCTGACTTGAGCATAACCTTAGGTATCAGCAACTCTTCTCCGAGCTTTTTGCCGTTTAACTGCTTGAGAAGGTCTGTTGCAGTAATAAGCCCTGCAACTGTTATGGTCTTACCAAAAAATTCATTTTCTATCTTATATACACTTACTCTAAGCGTTTCAAACTTGGAGCAAATGTCATTTGCAAGTTTTTTGATGAATTCATAGGCTGATACTCCGGTGGCAATGGATATCTCCCTATTTTTGACATATTCTTTGACCTTTTTCATCTCTTTGACAAATTCATACTCCTGTTTGGTCATCAGACCCACACCGTTTTCAAGCTGTTTATAGCCCTCGTAGTCCTTGTGAGCAGGTCTTTTCATATCAGCCATAACATAAAACTCATCAGATAAAAAGACGAATCTGGTCTTGAGTTTTTTGAGGTAATTCTTTTGGAGCTGATGTATCTGAGCAATCAAATCCCTTGAGCTTTGTTTGTCAAATATGTCCACCTTTTCCAGCCTGTCACGGAACTTGGTAATGCCTATGGGTACTATAGCTACACTTTCAAGATTGGGATGTAATTTTTCCAAGTCGCTTAGGGTATTTTCAAGCTCCTCTTTATCATTGACATTGGGTATCAGCACTATCTGTGCATTCATATTGATATTGGCATTGCTCAACCTTTTCATCTTATGAAGTATATCGCCTGCATTCTTGTTTTTGAGCATTTTCACACGAAGAGTAGGATTAGTAGTATGAACTGAGATATTTACAGGAGATATATGATATTTTATCATCTTGTCTATCTCAGCATCACCCATATTGGTCATAGTGATGAAATTCCCCTGCAAAAAAGAAAGCCTTGAATCATCGTCCTTGATGTAGAGCGTCTTTCTCATACCTTTGGGTAGCTGGTCTATAAAGCAGAATATACATTTATTTCTACAGGTCTGAACGGAATTTGTAATGGGATTTTCAAATTCTATGCCCAAATCTTCATCTATATCCTTGTCTATCTCGTATATCACTACCTCACCGTCAAGAGTTTGTATCTCAAGCTCTATATACTCTTCGGCAATAAGATACTGATATTCTATGATGTCTTGTATTTTTTGGGAATTGATGGACAAAAGTATATCGCCAACTTGTATATCAAGCTCATCTGCTATTGAATTTTCAACTACTTTGGTAATCTTATTAGAAAAGTCTTTTGCCTTTAATTCCATAATTTTCTCCAAATATATAAACTGCTAAATTATTCATACAAATTTCTTCTTAATTTCAATTCCAGTTTACAATTCCATGTAGTAAATATAGCTATGAAAATTTTCACTTTAATAATTAATATTATGTAATTTTATCACTCTTTATTTTTCTATAAAACTACAAATTTTATCTAAATTTATTGTTTTTATAACATTGCTTTTTATTATTACAATTATTTTCTTAATAATTCTTTAAAATTAGAAGTTGTATATTTAATTAAAAGTATATATCTTTGCACCGAGCAAATCAGCTTATCGCTACGAAAGTAGAGGAAAGTCCGGACACCATAGAGCAACATAGCGGGTAACGCCCGTCCGTCGTGAGGCGAGGACAAGTGCAACAGAAAGAATGTACGGATAATGCCGTAGTGAAATCAGGTAAACTCTATGTGGTGCAACACCATGTAAACCAGCGTTATGAGGGCTGCTCGCCCCAGTTGGAGGGTAGGTGGTTAGAGTTTGGTAGTAATACCAAGCCCAGATAAATGATAAGCACCTCTTTTGAGGTACAGAATCCGGCTTATGATTTGCTCTTTTTTTTACCTTAAAATTCCTCTTCCCAAACGTCTTCCCCGTCCTCATCTATTACAAAACTAAAACGAGGCTCTAAATGCAAAAAGGGTTCTATTTTAGGATTTTTTATTATTAATTCTTTAACTGTAATGTATTTTTCTTGGTCTTCTGTGTCTGTTTCACCAAAAGAGATGCACCAACGTAATACTTCTTTGCCCTTTTCATCCCAATCAGTAATTTTACAGCCAAAAATAGGCAAGGCAGAAAAGTCTTCCCCTATACAAATAACAAGTTCATTTTCAGAACATTCTATATATTTTGAGTTATATTTTTCAATCATTTTTTTATATTATTAAAAATGAAAAGCAAGGAAAAATATAAATTACTTTTCTTTGCTTTGATTTTTTTATTAAATCCTTCATTATAAAATTAGCCTAAAAAACCTTTTTTTATCAAAGTTTCAGCTATTTGAATAGTATTGGTAGCAGCTCCTTTACGAAGATTATCTGCTACCACCCACATATTTAAAGAGTTAGGAGCAGACTCATCTCTACGGATACGACCTACAAAAACATCATCTTTCCCTTGTGCATAAATAGGCATAGGATATGTGTTAGTATCAGTATTATCTTGTAGTGTTATACCTGGTGCTTTACTTAGTATTTTTCTGACTTCGGTTAGGTCAAAATCTTGTTCAAATTCTACATTGACAGACTCACTATGCCCTCCTACGACAGGAATACGTACTGCTGTTGCCGTTACTCGGATACTATCATCTCCAAATATTTTTTTTGTTTCACGAACCAACTTCATTTCCTCTTTCGTATATCCATTAGGTTCAAAAACATCACAATGTGGAATAGCATTTCTATGAATAGGATAATGGTATGCCATCTCTCCTTTTTCATTACGATATTCATTTTCAAGTTGTTTCACTGCTTTTACTCCTGTACCTGTAATGGATTGATAAGTAGAAACGATTATTCTTTTTATTCCATATTTACGTAAAGGCGAAAGAGCCACAAGCATTTGAATTGTAGAACAATTTGGGTTTGCTATGATTTTATCTTCTTTAGTTAATACATCTGCATTAATTTCTGGTATAACCAATTTTTTTGTAGGATCCATACGCCAAGCAGAAGAATTATCGACTACAATAGTGCCTACTTGTGCAAACTTCGGAGCCCATTCGGTAGAAACACTTCCACCTGCTGAAAATAAAGCAATATCTGGCTTTAAGGAAACAGCCTGAGCTAAACCTATTACTTTATATTCTTTCCCTTTAAAAACAATGGTTTGTCCTATTGATTTTTCTGAAGCTACGGGAATAAGTTCTGTAACAGGAAAATTTCTTTCCTCCAATACTTGAAGCATTACATTACCTACCATTCCTGTAGCTCCTACAACTGCTACTTTCATTTTTTTATTTTTTAGATTTTCTAAAAAGAAATATTTTTATAACTAGACTGCAAATATACTATTTTTTAGTGAAAAATAATAGTGAAAAAATTCATTTTTTCTAATATAAAAACAAAAAATTATTCTTTTTTTGACAATATAGATTTTATTTCTTATAATTATTTTTTCTATCTTTGTATTTTAATTGATAAAAATGATAGAAAATAGACCACTAGCAGAGCGTATGCGCCCAAGCAAATTATCAGACTACATTAGCCAACAGCATTTAGTAGGAGAAAAAGGAGCTATTCGCTATCAAATAGACAATGGCATACTTCCTTCTGTAATCTTTTGGGGACCACCAGGAACGGGCAAAACTACTTTGGCGTATATAATTGCAAATGAGAGCCATAGAGCTTTTTTTTCTCTCAGTGCTATTAGTAGTGGTATCAAAGATGTTCGAGATATTATTGAACGAAGCAAAAAAGAACAAGGGCTTTTTACCAAAAAAAATCCTATTATTTTTATAGATGAAATTCATCGTTTTAATAAAACTCAACAAGACTCTTTGCTTGAAGCGGTTGAGCGCGGTTGGGTAACACTTATAGGTGCCACAACTGAAAACCCTAGCTTTGAGGTTATCCCCGCTTTACTCTCTCGTTGTCAAGTATATACACTTAATCCTTTCTCTGAAAATGATTTAAAAGAATTACTTTTTCGAGCAATAAAAACGGATAGTATTTTACAGAAAAAAAATATTAAAATAGAAGAAACAGAAGCTTTATTTCGAGTATCCTCTGGTGACGGACGAAAATTATTAAATACTTTTGAACTGATAATTAATACTTTTTCAAAAGATGAAGAAATTATAATTACCAATGAAAAAGTAATGCAAATTGTCCAAAAAAATACAGTTTTGTATGATAAAACAGGAGAACAACACTATGATATTATTTCAGCCTTTATTAAATCTATACGAGGAAGCGACCCAAATGGTGCTGTTTATTGGCTTGCACGAATGATTGAAGGAGGAGAAGACATCAAGTTTATAGCAAGACGAATGCTCATTTTAGCTTCAGAAGATATAGGAAACGCCAATCCTATGGCTCTGGTTATGGCTAATAATACTTTCCAAGCCGTAGAAGTGGTAGGCTATCCTGAAGCTCGTATTATTTTAAGTCAATGTGCTATATTTTTAGCCTCTTCACCTAAAAGTAATGCTTCATACAAAGCTATTAATAAAGCTCAACAAATCGTAAAACAAACAGGAAATCTAAGTGTCCCTATTCATTTAAGAAATACCCCCACTGCATTGATGAAAAAACTGAATTATGGAAAAGATTATTTATATTCACACGATTATCCTTTCCATTTTGTATTTCAGGATTTTTTACCAGATGAATTAGAAGGCACTTGTTTTTATGACCCTTGTGATAATCCGAAAGAAAATGGACTTAGAAATTATTTAAAATCTCTTTGGGGAGAACGATATGGATATTGAAATTAAAATCAGGAAATTAACAAATCCTGATTTTTTTTATACATAAAAAAACAAGCTATCCTAATTACTTAGAATAGCCTGTTCGCTTTAACCTATATAAAAATTAGTAGTGAAAATGCTCGCTTTCTCCCATAAGAGGATGTCTTTTTTCTACAAGAGGAGCTTTGGCCAAAGAAGCGAATACCACATAGATGAAAAGTCCTAAGAAGAACAAAACACTGCATATTTCGCCTATTCCTATACTCCATTGGTCTCCAACAGTTGCTGGCATTATCATATTATAGAAATCTAAATAATGTCCACAAAGAATAACTACTGCCATTGTTCCAACAACAAAAGGTTTTCTTTTGATATCAGAATCTACCAAAATAAGAAGTGGAGCTAAAAAGTTGATAGCTAACATTCCTAAAATGACAGGCTCATAATCATTTAATCGAGTAATAAAGTATACTACCTCTTCTGGAATATTTGAATACCAATATAACAAATATTGTGAAAACCAAAGATATGTCCAGAAAATAGAAAAACCAAATAAATATTTTGCTAAATCGTGCAAATGGCTATCATTTACATTTGTTAGATATCCTTGAGATTTTAAATAAACGGTTACCAATATAATAGCTGCAATAGCAGAAGTAATCAGACTTGAGAATACATACCAACCAAATAAAGTACTAAACCAGTGAGGATCTACACTCATAATCCAATCCCAAGACATCATAGATTCAGTAACTAAAAAGAATACTAAAAATGCTGCTGACCATTTAAAAGCTTTTACAAATGGACGATTGTCACTTGCATTATCCTGTGCAATAGAAAGCCTACGAGAAATAAATCTATAAGCAACCCAACCCAATAAATAAATTGCTGCACGTATCAAAAAACCAGGAACATTTAAAAATCCTTGTTTCCCTTGTATCAATTCATCGTGTTTAACCACTTCAGGGTCCATCCAAATGAATAAATGATTAAAATGTAAGCCTGATAAAACAAGTAGGATAAAGAAAATAAGACCACCAATAGGTAAATACCCTGTAATTCCTTCCATTACTCTAAAAAGAATAGGAGACCAACCTGCTTGTGCCGCTCTATTAATAGCATAAAATGCTAATACTCCAAGAGAAATTAATAAAAAGAATAATGCTGGAACATAAATTCCTGCCCAAGGCTTATTTCCCAATTGATGCAAGATATGTTCATAATGAGCTTCATCGTGATGATGTGCTTGTACTTGCGCTCCTTCGTGAAGTTCATCTTGTACTAATTCTTGTTCTTGAACTAATTCTTTTACTTCTTCAATGGTTTTAGGAGTACTGATAAAACTATAACCAATCCCTAAAAGCCCCACAATCATACAAATTATGGCAACTAATTTAATTTTACTTGTAAATGTATACATAATTCTTTCTTTATATGGGGTTATTTAATCAGTTTTTCTCTTAGTTGTTCTACATACATAGCAATTTGCCATCTTTCTTTTTCAGTTATTTGAGAAGCGAAAGACCCCATTGCATTTTTACCATAATAAATAGTATGGTAAATACTTCCTTGGGTAATATTTATGTTTTTATAATTAGGAACTCCTAAAAATTTATCACGTTTTACTAAAATACCTTGTCCATCTCCTTCTGAACCATGGCATACCATACAATAGATATTGAATAAAGCAGCTCCTTCTTGCAGATTTTGTTTAAGAGCTAAACTATCTGCCATAAGCGGATTTCTTAAAGTAGCCTTTGCCAATTCATAGCCTTCATTAGTATTATCAAACAAGAAAGGCATCCAACCTTGTTTTATTGTATGCTCTGGAGGGAGTTGAGCTTCCATATTTCCTTTAAAAGCAGTATTTCCTTCTGGTATTTCTTGATAAGTTTCATATCCCACTGGGAAATACATATCTGTATTAGCTGTATATTGATAGTTTGGTTTTTCTTTATTAAAACAAGATGTCAAAGAAAGACCAGTTGCTAATATTACTATTTTAATTATATTTTTCATATTGTTATCTTGTTATTTTTCAGACAATTTAACCTCAACAGCTCCTGTTTCTTTTAAGAAATTCACCAAATCATTTTCGTTTCCTTGTACAATAACCTCCATTAAGAAATGGTCATCTGTGGTACGAGGATCTGGGTTTTCTGCTTTTTTATGAGGATATAATTTACTTCTCATATAAAAAGATATAACCATAAGGTGAGCAGCAAAAAATACAGTCATTTCAAACATAACAGGCACAAATGCTGGTAAGTTATCAATGTAAGAAAAATTAGGTTTTCCTCCAATATTTCTTGGCCAGTCTTCTATCATTATATAATTCATCATAAGAGTTGCAACAGCAAGCCCAATACAACCATATATGAACGAAGCAATGGCTAAACGTGTTTTTTTGAGTCCCATAGCCTTATCTAGGCCGTGTACGGGGAAAGGAGTATATACTTCCTCTATTTGATGATTAGCTGCTCTTACTTTTTTCACAGCAGACATCAATATATCATCATCATTATATAATGCTTGTACTATTTTTTTACTCATAATTAATGGTGATTATCAGGGTTACTATCTCTTAATTTTTTATATTTTTCTCCTGATGATTTCAAGATAGATTTCACTTCTGCTTGTGCTATCACAGGGAAAGTACGTGAGTATAATAAGAACAGTACAAAGAAAAATCCTATTGTTCCTGTATAAATTCCTATATCTACAAAAGTAGGTGAAAACATTGTCCAAGAAGAAGGTAGGTAATCTCGGTGAAGTGAAGTAACTATAATCACAAAACGTTCAAACCACATTCCTATGTTTACTACTATAGAAATACAGAAAGAGAACATAATACTTCTACGTAATTTTTTGAACCACATAAACTGTGGAGAGAATACGTTACAAGTCATCATCATCCAATAAGCCCACCAATAAGGACCTGTTGCACGATTTAAGAATGCATATTGCTCATATTCTACACCTGAATACCAAGCCACAAAAAGTTCCGTTATATATGCACACCCTACAATAGAACCTGTTATCATTACTACCAAGTTCATTAACTCTATGTGTTGAAGTGTAATATAATTTTCAAGATTACATACTTTACGCATAATAATAAGTAAAGTATTTACCATAGAGAAACCTGAGAATATTGCCCCTGCAACAAAGTAAGGAGGGAAAATTGTTGTATGCCAACCTGGAATAACAGAAGTAGCAAAGTCAAAAGATACAATAGTATGTACAGAAAGTACAAGAGGAGTAGCAAGACCTGCTAAAACCAAAGATACCTCTTCAAAGCGTTGCCAATCTTTTGCACGACCACTCCAACCAAAACTTAGAAGACTATATATTTTCTTTTGAAATGGTTTTACTGCTCTATCACGAAGCATAGCAAAATCTGGTAATAAACCTGTCCACCAGAATACTAATGAAACAGAAAGATATGTAGAGATAGCGAAAACGTCCCACAACAAAGGAGAATTAAAATTCACCCAAAGAGAACCAAATTGGTTCGGAATAGGCATAGTCCAATAAGCTAACCAAGGACGTCCCATATGGATAATAGGAAACAATCCTGCTTGAACTACTGAGAAAATAGTCATAGCCTCAGCAGAACGGTTAATTGCCATTCTCCATTTTTGACGGAAAAGCAAAAGTACAGCCGAAATAAGAGTTCCTGCGTGACCAATACCTACCCACCAAACGAAGTTGGTAATGTCCCAAGCCCAACCTACGGTTTTATTAAGTCCCCAAGTACCTATCCCAACAGATACGGTATAAATCATACAGCCTAATCCCCAAAGGAAAGCTAAAAGCGCAATAGAAAATACTGTCCACCAAAGTTTATTCGCTCTTCCTTCTACAGGACGTGCAATATCTACCGTTACATCGTGATAGGTTTTATCGCCCGTAATAAGTGGATTGCGTATAGGTGCTTCGTAATGCGATGCCATATTTAAAAATTATTAGTCTTTGTTAATATTCCTTTAATTAAATATCAGAAGTATTTCTTACCTTCACTTGATAAAATACATTAGGTTTTGTACCAATGTGTTCAAGTAAATGATACATTCTATCATCTTCTTTAAGAGCTACGATTGGGTCTTCTGCATTGTTTACATCTCCGAATGTCATTGCCCCTGTTCCACAAGCTGCTGAACAAGCACAAGCATCATTGAATTCCCCAACTTTCACTTCTCTATTTTCTCGTTTTGCACGAAGAATAACCGCTTGTGTTTCTTGAATACAGAATGAACATTTCTCCATCACTCCACGAGAACGAACAACTACATCTGGATTGAGAACCATTTTACCATAATCATTGTTCATATGATAGTCAAATTCATTATTATTGCTGTATAAGAACCAGTTGAAACGTCTTACTTTATAAGGACAGTTATTTGCACAATAACGAGTTCCTACACATCGGTTATATGCCATATGATTTTGACCTTGCAAGCCATGAGATGTAGCACCTACAGGACAAACAGTTTCACAAGGAGCATTATTACAATGCTGACACATAACAGGTTGGAACGCTACTTGCGGATTCTCTGAAGGGTCTTCCATTTCTCCAAAAGTAGTAAGCGCAGCTCCTAAGCCACTGATATTATTTACTTTTTCTTCATCTGCTGCAAAAGTTTCTTCAGAAGAATAATATCTATCTATTCGAAGCCAATGCATATCACGAGAACGTCGTATTTCTTCTTTTCCTACTACTGGCACGTTATTCTCTGCGTGACAAGCTATGACACAAGCTCCACAACCTGTACAAGCATTTAAATCTATTGCTAAATTGAATAAATGCCCTGTACTTTGGTCAAATTCTTTCCAAAGTGTAACTGTTGAAGCCTTTGTTTCTTTATGATCTAAGGATACAACTGGTTTTTTATTCCATTCTTCTGGACTCTTTGTTACTAAATCTTCTAAGGTTGTTTCTTTAAGAATATCTCCACGCCCCATCAAAGTATTATGTAACTGAACACAAGCATATTCGTGAGTTCCTGAGCTTTTAGCAATAGAAACTTTCTGAACATTATTTGAGTTAAAGTAAATTGCATATGCATTTACCCCCACTTGCATCTCTTTTTGCATACCTGTTATACGACCATAACCAAAAGCTAAGCCAAAAGAGCCTTTTGCTTGTCCTGGTTGAATAAGTACTGGCACTTTTAGTTTAACATCATTAACTGTTATTTCTGCATAATCTCCATCTAACGCACCATCTGCAACGTGCCAATTTTTTAAACCTAATTCTTTAGCATCAGAAGCAGATATTGTTAAATAGTTATCCCAAGAAACTCGAGAAATAGGGTCTGGTAATTCTTGTAACCAAGGGTTGTTAGCTTGTTGACCATCTCCTAAGCCTGTCTTAGCATATAATTGTATTTCAAATCCTTCAGAGGTTGATTTAGCTAAATTAGAAACCATTTCTGAGATAGGAAGAGTAACTTTTTCATCACAAGGTTCAATAGTTTTTGCTGACACAAAAAAGCCATCGTGAAGAGATTTTTCCCAAGAATCAGTTTCTCCTAATATATTATTATTCCAGAAAGATTTTAAATATTGATAATAGTCTCCTTTATTAAGCCACTTTGTAAGAGCATCTTGTATTTGTCGAGTATCAAATAAAGGACGAATAGTAGGCTGCATCAATGTATAGAAACCTTTTTTCATTTCAACATCTCCCCAAGACTCTAAATAATGAGGAGTTGCAGCTGTATAAGTTGTTTTTGTAGATGTTTCATCTTGGCGAAGAGAAAAAGCCACAGAACAATCTACTTTTGAAAGACCTGTTTCGAAAGCAAAGCTATCTGCTAAAGAATACAAAGGATTTACATTTGCCATAATAAGCACTCCTACTTTGCCCGCATTCATATCTGTGATGAGCTGGCTTACTTCCTTAGCGTTACCTTGTCGAATATATAATAAATTCTGAGGGCAAAAAGCCTCACTTTGTATTGCAGAATTAATTTCAAGTACTAATCCCTGAGCATCTTCATCTTGAATACCTGTTAACACAACAGCTCTTGAACCTGCTTTTTTAACTTGTTCAGCTGCTTTTTTCAGAGCTATCTCTGCCTTTTCAGGAAGATTACCACTTACATTTTGACCATTTAAATAACCATAAAACTTAGCTAATGCCACTTTTAATTCAGAAGGTTTTAACGCTACACGACGATCTGCATTAGCACCAGAAAGAGACATTATTGTCTCAAACTGAATATGTTTAGACATTTTACCATTTTTCGGAATACGTTTAATTGCATATTCATCTTCATAACCACCTTGCCATTCAGCAATAAAATCAGCACCAAAAGATACAATTACATCTGCTTTTGAAAAATCATAATCAGCTAAAGCTCTTACTCCATATTTTTTCTCAAAAGCCTTTACTCCTGCTTCTTCTGAAATAGCATCATACTGAATATGTTTTGCATTAGTATATTTTTCTGAGAACTCTTTTATAAGCGCATATGTTGAAGGGCTAGCAAGAGTATTTGTTAGAAGAATTATTTGTTTACCTGCTTGTTGAGCTGTCTCAAGAGCTTTTAGTACTGATGCGTCTAAAGTATCCCAAGTAATATCCTCATTACCTCTTTTAGGATTTTTAACGCGCATACTATCATACATAGAAAGCACAGATGCTTGAACACGAGCATTTCCAGAACCACGGTAAGGAGCCTGACGATTATTATCAATCTTTATTGGACGTCCTTCACGTGTTTTTACTAAAATACTAGCAAAATCAAAACCATCTGCCATAGTTGTAGCATAATAATCAGGAATACCCGGACGGATTTGTTCAGGCATAACTACATATGGAATAGCTTTATGTACAGGACCTTCACAAGCTGCTAAAGCTGCTGCTGCAGTTGTAAAACCAACATACTTCAAGAAATCCCTACGAGTAGTTGAAGATTCTTCTAATTTTTCTTTATTTCCTAAAAATTCGTGTTCGCCTGAATATAATGTAGGGAGCTTATCAACAAATTCATTTTGCTGAATTTGTTCTATAATTGGATTATTAGAATCCAACTCCTCAATACTTCTCCAATATTTTTTTTCTGATGCCATATTTTTTGTAAAATTAGCTTTTTAATATTTTATTAATAGTGACATTTTCCACATTCTAACCCACCAAGCTCTGCAATAGTAAGTTTTTCTTTTTTCATTTTATCAGCTAATTGTTTATGAACTTTTTCATAATAAGGATTAGCTTGATTTACATCTGTACTTCTGTGGCAATTGATACACCACCCCATTGTAAGAGGTGCATGTTGTTCTACCACTTCCATTGTTTGAACATCACCGTGACAAGTTTGACAAGCTACGCCAGCAACAGTAACGTGTTGAGAGTGATTGAAGTATACGTGATCAGGAAGATTATGAATACGCGTCCATTTCACAGGTTTTTCAACACCTGTATATTTCATATTATCAGTATCCCAACCTACTGCATCATATAACTTTTGGATTTCCCCATCATAAAATTCTTTTGTTAAACCTTTTTCAGGCTCTACTGGTCCTGTATATTCATCTATTGTTTTATGACAATTCATACAAACATTAAGAGAAGGTATCCCAGCTGTTTTTGAAGTACGAGCAGCAGAGTGACAGAATTTACAATCTATCTGATTATCTCCTGCGTGTATTTTATGAGAATAATGGATTTCTTGAATAGGTTGATAACCTTGATCTATACCTACCTGCATTAGATAACCAAAAGCAAAGTAAGTAGCCGAAAAAAAGATCCCCGCCATCAATGTGCCAATAATAATTCTATTTTTAACAAAAATATTCCAAAGAGGGAAATATTTACTTTGTTTCAAATAAGTCTCTTTATCATTTTCTTTTGCTAATTTTTTAATTTCACGATGTGCTTTTACCATTACAAAAGCTAAAATAGCTAAAACTATAAAAGAAAGAACTAAAAGTATCTCTGTTAGATAACTTTTACCTTCCACTTGTTGTTCTGCTTGAATTTCTTCACCCGTTTGCGCATTATCACCTTGAGCAACCTCCTCATTAACAGGAGCTTGAGCAACTTTTTCTTCTGCAGCTGATGGGTTAGATGTATAAGCTATAACATCTGTAATATCTTGTTCAGAAAGGATAGTTTCATAAGCCAACATTGGCACTTTGTTGTATTCTTCAAATACAGCAACGGCATCTTTATCTCCAGATTTTATAAGCTCTGCGCTATTTTTTATCCACTTATGTAACCATTCGGAAGTTCTTCGTTTTTCAATATCTCCAAGTGGTGGGCCTACAAATTTCGCTTCAAGCTTATGGCAAGCGGCACAATTCTGCTTAAATATATCTTTTCCCTTAATAGGATCGCCTGTGGCTTGAGCAAACACATTTACAGAAAATATAACTGCCAAAAGCACAGTAATTACTGCTGAAAAATTACGGTTTTTAACCTTTTTCATATTCCAAATAAGTTTTTAACTTTTAAAAATATTGACTATTTGTAGTGTAAAATATTAGTCTTTACAACCTTACACGGTGCAAAAATATAACTTCTTAACGAAATGAAAAAAAAATAATTTCTTTTTTCTTTAATTTATAAAAAGTCTAAATAACAATCTTTTTTCAAGCCTTTATTTTTATTGACTTTTTAATCTAAAACCTAACTTTTTTATATTAAATATTTATTAACATAGTATGTATATTTTTCTTATTCTTCAATAAATTCTCGGAGTGTTTTTACTACAAAATCAATTTCTTCAAATGTATTGAAAATAGATAAAGAAAAACGTAAATTGGGCATTTTCAATTCTTTTTCAGGAAGAATATTTTTAAGAATATGAGACACTTGAGTGCTACCGCTTTGACAAGCACTCCCCCTACTGCAAGCGATACCTTTCATATCCAAATAAAGAGCTACAATTTCAGTTTTTTTAGCATCAGTAGGCAAACCGATATTAAGAATAGTATAAGCACTTTTTTTCAAATCTACACTTGCTCCATTAAAACGAATATTAGGAATGTTTTTTAAAAGTTGTTCTATGAAATATTGTTTAAGTTTGAGAATTTGATTTTTTTCTACATCTAAATTTTGATAAGCCAATAAAAAAGCTTCTTCCATTCCTATGATATTATGAACCGCCTCTGTGCCTGCTCGCTTACCTCGTTCTTGTTCTCCTCCAAAAATAAAAGAATGTAAAGGTATATTTTTCCTAATAAAAGCTAGCCCTACTCCTTTAGGACCATAGAATTTATGAGCTGATGCTGAAATAAAATCAACAGGAATTTGAGAAAAATCTACTGAAAAATGTCCAATAGACTGTACCATATCTGAATGAAAATAAGCATTATACTTTTTACATATTTCAGCTGTTTCTTTAAGTGGAAGAATATTTCCTATTTCGTTATTAACGTGCATTAAACTAACTAAAACACATTCATCAGAAGGAAATTGAGAAAGTAACTTTTCTAAATCTTGTAAATCTACACTCCCGTCTTTGGTTAATTTAACAAAAGAAACCCGTGTTCCATATTCATTTTCAATAGAAGAAACAGTATTTAAAACTGCATGATGCTCTATAGGAGAAGTAATAATTTGGGTAATATTTAAGTCTCTTACAGCACATTTGATAATCATATTAATAGCTTCTGTTCCAGAGGAAGTAAAGATAATTTCAGAAGGAGATACAGCGAATTCTTTAGCTATATTTTTTCGTGCTTTTTCTATGAAAGCTTTCGTTGTCCTTCCGAAACTATGCGTTGAAGAAGGATTACCAAAATACGTTAAAGAATTATATATTTTTTGTAAAACTTCTTCTCTCATAGGAGTAGTAGAAGCGTTATCAAGATAGATTTTAGTCATATTTTTTTATTTTGAATACAAATTTACAACTTTTATCCGAAAAAGAAATTAAAAAAATAGTATCTTTGCACATTATTTTATGATTTATGAAAAAATATTTTATTGGTATAGCATTTTTATTTGTATTTTTATTATCGTGTAATGATGGAGATGTAACAATACAACGAATAGAATTTAGAGGCACTGAAGCCTATTCTTGCACTGGGAATATAGCGATTGATTTTCTCTATAAAACTCAAGACAAACAAGCCCTTATCTTATCATTTAATAATGGACTTTTGAAAAATCAAGAAGGAACTATAACAGGCTCTATTCCTACTAACTTTAAGCTCTATTATCGTATATTTGACTCTGCCCCTTCAAGAACTTACTTTTGTACAACACCGCCAGCGAGCTCTCCAAGAGTTACTTCTGAAATACAAGCACAAGGCGGAAGTGTAGAAATAACCACAAAAGCAACACAAGATACTCAAAACAATACGACAAAATACACTCATATTATCAGAATAAAAGATTTGCTTATCACAAATTCTGATGGCGAAAGACTTATAGAGTCCAATTTTAACTTCGGAACCTATCAAACCTCAGAATAGATGAAAAAAATCATTATCATAAATGGAGTAAATTTGAATCTTTTAGGAATTCGTGAAACAAATATTTACGGTAATATCTCTTTTAAAGATTTTTTTATAACATTACAAAAAGACTTCCCACAGTGTGAACTATCTTATTTTCAGAGTAATATAGAAGGAGAATTAATTAATAAACTACAAGAAGTGGGCTTTTGTTATGACGGAATTATTCTAAATGCAGGGGCTTACTCTCATACCTCTATAGCCTTACACGATGCCATAAAAGCAATAACAACTCCTGTTATAGAAGTTCATATTTCAAACACTTTTGCTCGTGAAACTTTCCGTCATAAATCTTTTATTTCTCCTGTTGCCAAAGGAATTATTTTAGGATTTGGATTAAAAGGTTACTCTTTGGCTATAGAAAGTTTTCTGATAAATTAAAAAAATAATATTTTTAGTTGTTATTTCAACTTTTTTTATTACTTTTACCACCTATTTTTTAACATCTTTATAATTTTATTAAGTTTATGAAAATAACATTAGCGATACTTGCTGCTGGTTTGGGCTCTCGTTATGGAGCTGATAAACAATTAGAACATATTCATAATGATAATATTCTGTTAGATTACTCTATTTACAGTGCTTTAAAAGCAGGTTTTGAAGATGTTGTTCTAATTATTCGTTCAGAAATTGACTCCTTAGTAAAAGGACATTTTGAGAATAAGTTTGAAGGAGTAAAATTCTCTTATGTTTATCAAGATGTTTTAACTCCTAAAAACCTTGAAAGAAAAAAACCTTGGGGAACAGGCCACGCTCTCCTTTGCCTTAAAGACACAATAAAAAATCCCTTTTTAATTATCAATGCTGATGACTACTATGGAGTAAATTCATTTATAGATATGGCAAAAGCTCTAAGAGCTGGAAAGGAAAAAATGTTATATTCTGCGGGTTATAAATTAAGAAATACTCTTAGTGAAAATGGAACAGTTTCAAGAGGAATTTGTAAAGTTGATGATAACCATTTTCTACAAAGTATTGAAGAAGCTAGAAAACTTCGTAAATTGGATGAAAACACTGTTATTGATGAGGAAACGAACCAAACTTTTGATATAGATACTTACGTATCAATGAATTTCTGGGGTTTTCTTCCTGAAATATTTCCTATTGCACAGGCTCATTTTGATGATTTTATAAAAGAAAATAAAGATGACCCAAATGCAGAATTTTACATCCCTTCTGTTGCTAAATATGCTCACGATGAAGGCTACAAAGTTGAAGTTTTACCCAATAATGAAAATTGGTTTGGACTTACTTATAGAGAAGATTTAGCTTTTGCTAAAAAAGAAATAGAAGAATGTATCAGTGCTGGTATATACCCTACAAAAATCTAAATATTTATGGAAATAATAGAAGAAATAGCTCAAAGATTTGATTTTAATGGAGAAATAACCTCAATTCAATTATACGGAAATGGGCATATAAATCGTACTTACTTAGTAAAAACAGAAAATAATAATTATATCCTACAAGGGATAAATAGAGAAGTTTTCAAAACCGCCGAAGATATTATTCAAAACATATTATTATTATGGGAAACTTGCCCAAAAAATAATATTATTCTTCGAATGATTCCTACCAAAGAAGGTCGTTATAGTATCGATGCTGATGGCTCTTTATGGCGTGCTGTGCCTTTTGCTGAAGGGTATGCTTCTTTTGATGTGATTGATGCTGCGTGGAAAGCTGAAAAAGCAGCCAGAGCATTTGCTATATTTGGAAAAACTTTTGCTAATGTAGATGTAAAAAAACTAAAAGAAACTATCCCTAATTTCCATAATGGTCTCATTCGGTTTGAGCAATTAGAAACTGCTTACCAAAATGCAAATGAAGAGCGTAAAGAAAAAGCAAATGATTGGTACAAATTTGCCAAAGCTCATAAAAATATTTTTGAACGAGTACAAAAAAATATTGATAATGGGGATATCCCTCTTAGAGTAACACATAATGATACCAAAGTTAATAACGTTCTTATCCATACACAAGACTTAGATGAAGCCAAAGTTATTGATTTAGATACTGTTATGCAAGGAACTCTACTATATGATTTCGGAGACTTAGTACGAACTTCTGTAAGCCCTACCAAAGAAAATGAACCTGATGATTCTAAAATACATATTGATAAATTTCTTTTCGAGGCTATCTGTGAAGGTTATTCTGAAATGAAAGATGTAATGACTCCAAAAGAAAAAGAAATGATAGTTGATGGAGCGAAATATATGATTTTCATTGTTGGAACTCGCTTTTTAGCTGATTATTTTAATAATGATATTTACTTTAAAACTTCATACCCAGAAGAAAATTTTATTCGGGCAAGAAATCAATTTGTACTTCTTCAACGTTTAGAAGAAATTGAACCTGAACTAAGAAATATTGCACATCGATATTTTAAATAAAAAAAGAGTTCCAAAAAGGAACTCTTTTTGTTTATTCTTGACAATTATCAACTGCTTCTTTTAACTGATGCAATGCCTTTTCTATGATACTACGAGGACAAGCTAAATTAATTCTCATAAATCCTTCTCCTTCTTTTCCATAAGCAACACCATCATTCAAAGCTAAATGAGCTTTATCTACACAAAGGTCAATTATACTTTTCTGACATAATTTCAATTCCCTAAAATCTAAAAAAACCAAATAAGAAGCTTGTGGAACAATACATCTCAGTTTAGGAATATTTTTATTAATATATTCTACAACAAAATTAATATTCTCTTGCAAATAAGCCAAAAGCTGAGATAGCCACTCCTCCCCTTCTGTATAAGCAGAAATTACTGTTTGGAAAGCAAACACATTTCCATCACATAACATATTTGCTTCTACATAATCTCTGAATTTTTTTCGTAATACAGAGTTTTCAATAACAACATATGAAGTTGCAAAACCTGCAATATTAAAAGTTTTACTTGGAGAGCCAAACATTACGCATACTTCTTTTGCTTCTGGGCAAGCATTTGCAAATGGGATATGCTCATAAGAAGGAAGTGTTAAATCTGCATGAATTTCATCTGCTACTAAAACAACATTATATTTATGACATAATTGAGCAATTTTTACAAGTTCTTCTTTTGTCCAAACACGACCACCAGGGTTATGTGGATGGCAGAATAAAAACAACTTACACCCTTGAATATCTTTTTCAAGTTGTTCAAAATCAATATAATATTGTCCTTCTCTAAGTTGTAACGAGCTATTAACCAACTTTCTTCCATTGAGTTCAACAACCAATGAAAAAGGCTGGTAAACAGGTTGTTGTATAAGTACTTTATCTCCTTTTTCTGTAAAAGCCTGAACTGCCATAGCAAGTCCTGGTACAACACCCGGAACGAAAGAAATCATTTCTTTAGAAATTTCCCACTTATGCCTACGTTTTTGCCAATCTATAATAGCTTGATACCAAGCATCTGGCTTTGCTGTATATCCAAAAATAGGACATTCTAAGCGTTTTTTAAGAGTTTCTACAATAAAAGGAGGAGTCTTAAATTCCATATCTGCAATCCATAAAGGAAGTAAATCTGTTCTTCCCCAACGAGGTTGCAATTCTGTAAGCTTTAAAGCATCAGTATTACTTCGGTCATTGATTTCGTCAAAATTATATTTCATTTTGGGTATTTTTTGAGGTTCAAAAGTACAAAAAAAATATGAATAGAACAAGGAAAATTTTTGTTCTAAATAAAATCTACATCTGTAATTTATACTGAAACTACACCTTTTATAATAGGATGTGGGTCATAGCCTTCAAGGATAAAATCTTCATAAGTGAAACTAAAAATATCTTTTACATTTGGGTTTAGTTTCATTATGGGTAAAGGGCGAGGCTCACGAGTTAGTTGTAGTTTAACTTGCTCAATATGATTATTATATATATGAACATCTCCAAAAGTATGAACAAAATCACCCAATTGCAATTCGCACACTTGTGCTATCATCATTGTTAAAAGTGCATATGATGCAATATTAAAAGGAACACCCAAAAAAACATCAGCACTACGTTGATAAAGCTGACAAGAGAGTTTATTATCTACAACATAAAATTGAAAAAGAGCATGACAAGGAGGAAGTGCAGCCTTCCCATTGGCAACATTTTCAGAAAAAGATTTAGAAGTATCTGGCATTACAGAAGGATTCCAAGCAGAAACAACCATTCTACGACTATCAGGATTATTTTTTAAGGTATTAATAATTTCTTGTATTTGGTCTATCCCTTCACTATTCCAATTTCTCCATTGATGCCCATAAACAGGACCTAACTCTCCATTTTCATCTGCCCATTCATTCCAAATTCGAACGCCATTTTCTGTTAAATAATGAATATTAGTATCTCCTTTAAGAAACCAAAGTAATTCATAAATAATTGATTTTAAATGTATTTTCTTCGTAGTAACCAAAGGAAATCCTTCTTGTAGATTGAACCTCATTTGATAACCAAAAACGCTTGTTGTTCCTGTACCTGTGCGGTCTTCTTTCCGATATCCATTATCAAGAATATGTTGTAAAAGTTGTTTATATGCCTTCATTTTGTATTTTTTAAGGGGCAAAAATACATCGTTTTTATGATTTATAAAAATTATTTAAAAACTCTTATTTTTTAAAATGATTTTTTCTGTTAAAGATATTAAAGAATATTTTATTTAACAATCTTTTTGTAAAGGTTGAGATAATTTTGAGCCATTTTTTTATATCCAAACTGAGATGCCCATTTTTTAATTTTTTGGTTGTTTTCTATCGGAGAATTATTAAATTCTATCATCTCTTTTTGATAAGTTTCTGCCATCTGCTGTGGTTCAAGGCTATCAAAATAAAAAGCCACATTTCCTCCAATTTCAGGAAGGCTAGTGTATTTACTTAGAAATACGGGCTTTCCAAAAGCCATTGCTTCAATAGGAGGAATTCCGAAACCCTCTGCAATAGAAGGATGACACATTGCCTGACAATTTTGTACTAGTGCGTATTTTTCTTCTTCACTGATATTTTTCAAAAAATGAACTCGGTTTTGCAGATTTAGTTTTTCAACTGTATCCCTTACTTCGGAGGCATAAGGCTCTTTTTCGCCAGAGGATACCAAAACCAAATCTTCGCTAATATAAGGAAGCATCTCTACGAGTTTTTTCTGATTTTTTTTAGCAAATAGAACGCCTATATTGAGAATATATTTTTTTTGTTTTAAAAACTCATATTTCCCCAAAGAATAGTCCTTTTGTTCAGGAAAATCAATTCCATTATGAATAACAAAAATTTCTTTGACATTATCTAATGCAAGAATATTTTTATTTTTCAACACATCTTCTTTCACAAAATCAGAAATACATACTAAATAATCTGTGTTTTTTAGATTATTATTTACTTTTTTGAGCATTTTATTTCTTTTGCTGACACTCAAATCTTCATATAGAAAATTCAAATCATGAAGCGTAAGAATTTTGATGGATTTTTTATATTTTTTATGAAAATAAGATGAAAGTTGGTGGCTTGTGTGTACAATATCAAATTTTGAGCTGAAATTCTCATAAAATTTATGCCATCTTTTCCATTCAACGATAGGTAGAGATGTATCTATTTTTTGTAATTCTGTTTTAGTTCCAAAATAGTTGAACATATATTCAGAATCAAGTGTCTGCAATCCTTTTGCTAAATTTCGGAAAACATTAGCAATCCCTGAATTAGGATAACGAAGGCGCTCTAAGTCTATAAGGATTTTTTTCATTTTGTTAAGAAAATATTATCTAATACTTTTTTCTCTTTTTCGAAAGAATGATTTTCCAAGAAATATTTCTCAGCTTCTTTTTTCTTTTCTATATAAAAAGACTTATCGTGCAAGAGTTTTAGAATTGCTTCCGCAAAATCTTTACCTGTATTTTCTACAATACAGCCATTTAAGGTTTTGTTAAGAAGTCCATCAACTCCTCTACGGTTGGTTACCACAGGTAATGAATGGGATAATGCTTCCAAAACTTTTATTTTAATTCCTGTTCCTGAAAGCATAGGGCAAATAGCGATTTTGGTATTTTGATAAAAATCTTCTATATCATCTACCATACCATGTTTTACGAAGTTAGGATGGTCAGTAACCACCTTACAAATTTTACCTATAATATGCACTTTAGTATCTTCTAAAAAAGGTAGTACTTCCTTTTCAAACCATTGGATTCCAGCTATATTATGAGGATTTTGACTTCCTACAAAAATCAATTCATACTTATAATTTTCTTTATACTCTGTAGGACAGAAAGGAAAAGATATAGGAATAAGTGTAATTTTTTTATCTGTAAACTGCCCAAAAATATATTCCTCTTCCACAGAGTAAGTCCAGATTTCATCAAACTTTTTAAGAATGTTTATTTCGCTCTGGAATAGTTTTCCTATTTTCCCTATTTTATCCCTGCTTTGTGCTGTAATGAAATCGTGGGTATCTACAATTAGATAGGGCTTAGTTTTAATATTACTTACCACTTTTGCCCAAGAAGCGTAACTGATAATCACTTTATCATAGTTTCCTTTGTCTATAAAATTTGAAACTTTTTTGTTGAGCATTGGATTGGTAATATCCACGCTTGTTCCTTTTATCAGTTTTGGGAAAAGATTTAATAGTTTATATTCAAAAAATTGTTTAATTTTATTGGTTTTACTTCCTTTTCTGTTGATTAAATGTAATTTTACATTAGGATGTTTTTTTAGAAATTTAGCCTTATTCTCTTCGTCCCAATCTCCCCAATCTCCAATAGAAAGAAAATCAACTTCATACACATCAGATAAAGATTCCAGATAATTTAGCATTTGTGTACACCGTGTCAGGTTTCCTGCTTTGCCAGAAGACGGGTTATCTGGCATAAAGTATAATATTCTTTTTTTCATTTGCTTTATCTATGTTAAAAAAATTTATTATACCATTTTTTTCTTTTTAATTTCCAATTGGATTGTTTGACAATTCCTAAATAATTTTCCTTGATGCTATCTTCTGTGTGTCCTTGCTTCATAAAATCTGTGTATTGTTTTTCATAATGAAAAACCTTAAATAAAGGCTCTATAGGATAGATAGGAATAGTTTTATCTTTTAATAGCCATTCTCCATACCAAGAGAACTCACTTGGGCATTGATGAATAATTGAAGAGAAGTCCATTTTATTTGGCGCTAAATAGTTATCCTCTAAAGATTTCCATACTTTATTAGACCATATTACAGGAGAAGGGCCAAAATCATAAAAAACCCCTTTTCTTTGGAATTTATCCATAATGAAGGAACGGTCTTTTTCAAACTCATTCTTAGGATTATATCCTATAGAACCATTATTGATACTACTCCAAGAAAATAAATCTTTCTGTTGATGCATTACTGTATAGGGAGTTTCAGAATCAAACATAAAATCATTTACTCCAAAATTTCTTATAAAATAAGAATCTGAATCTATACAAACATAATTTTCACAAAAATCTAGTTTGTGTAATTGAGATTTAATTATTTGTTGATATCTCCAAGGGTCTTTTTCTTTACAATCTACAATTTGACTATCTTTTATAAGATTTTCATTAGGGAATTTAGTTCTGAAAAAATCGAAATCTCCATCATTTACAGAAATTAATAAGGGTATTTTATCAACATTATATCTGTGTATAGAATCTATTAACAAAGTAACTCTGTCATAGTCTTTTTTATATGTTTTTATGAATAAAACTATCTTTTCCATAATTATGAAGAAAATTTGATTTTTGTTGTTAATCCCTTATATACAGCTTTAAGCATCAATATAAAGAAGTTTAGTCGTTTAGAAAATAAAGGAGAATTATTATATTTCTTACAAAAAATTCCTTTAAAAGATTGTGTTAATGTTTTCTTTATCATAACATGATAATCAATATGATACATTCTAAAAAACAAAATTCTATTTCGAGATATATAATATTGATAAAAATCTCCTTTATCACTCATCTGGTGATATGCTTTACAACTTGTAAGTACTCCTAATTTTAAATCTTTATGCTTTTTTAGTCTATAGCACCATTCTGCCTCTTCATAATACATAAAAAAATCTTCTCTCATCCATCCAATGATATATAGAGTACTTTTCTTAAACATCATCACGCTACCTGCTACATAATCTATATTTGTATTCAGTGATTCTAAATTTCCCTTTTCTTCCTGATTATAATTTATGTGATGATCCCACAATCTATTAGGGGTCAATATCCCACCATCAGAATAAATCAAATTCCTTTTAAATTTATCACAAATGCGAGGACCTATAATCTGTAATTCAGGTTTGGAATGCAAAGTGTTATATAATTTCTCTATGGTATCCTTACTAATTTCAATATCAGGATTCAAAATTAGAAAAGTTGCCCTACCATCCTCTATTGCTTTTCTTATTCCGATATTGTTCCCTTGTGCATATCCTCCATTTGTAGGATTTGCAATAAATTTTATTCCATTTTTTAGGCAGTATTCCTCAACTTCCTCTCCATCATTAGAGGCATTGTCTATCACATAAAAACAAAAATTAGGAATCCCCTCTTCTCTGAGAGAGGAAACCTGCCTAAAAACTTCTTTCACTGAATTATAGTTTAAGGATATGATTGCTAAATCATCCCAAATAGTTGCAGAATTGTTCATATATCCTCAAATAATTATTTATTTCTTTAATTTTTCTCCTAATGAAAAAATAGCCCCTCTAAATGAATTTTATACTTTGCTGTAATACACTTTCTATAGTTTCTCTGATAAAAGCAGAAGCATTGTGAATAGGGATAATAATAGATACTTTTTTCATATTCATTTTTCATTAGTAAATGAAATTATTAGATTATTTCCAATAATTTTTTCTCAGAAATTTAGAATTTATGTATATATTTAAAATATTTCTCCAAAACTAAAAGGCTACATAAATCTTCAATTACAGGATTCCAAAACTGTAACGTATACTCTTGTGCATTTTTGAGAATTTCAAGACATTCTTTAGGGCGTGCTATATAGTAACTTAGTTGTGTTTCCAAATCTGAATAATCACTCTTTATTTCAATATAATGTTTTCCTCCTTCCAAAGTTCCTTCCATAAACCAACTTTCTACTGTAGGTTTAGGCATCACCGCTATAGAATTGGAAGACATTATCCACTTGAGGTTAGTAGCTACATCATTCCCTTGTAAACTGAGAATAAATTTATATTCTAAATGTTCTTTAAGGCTTATTTTAGGCTTTTGCCACTCTGTTTTTCCTATTCCTCTTGTACCTACACTTCCTAAATCACATAAAGAATGTGTAAAGTATTTATTATAAAAATCATATCTATGTTGTTGATAAATAGCTCCTCTACCTATCAGTAGATCTTTTTTTTGTGAGAAAGGTTTATCTTTATTTATTCGAATAAAATGTCTTGCTTTGTCTAATTTCAATAATATAGAATTTTCATTTCCTAAAACAATAGGTCTACTTTTTACAATGCTTGGAGTAATAGGAACATCTATTACATCCCCAAAAACAAAATCTATGGGATAATTTTCAGGAAAAAATCGAGCATATTCATAAGTGTCAAAATAGTAAGCTTTAGGACTTTTAATGTTTTTCAAATCTTTCAACTGATAGCTCCCTCTTACCTCCATAGGAGTTTGAATTTTACAATAATAATCTACCCGCTTTTGTATATTTTCTATAGTATCATCATTCAATTTACTCTTAAGAGAAGTAATAACTTTTTCATAGTTTTCTTTTCTTCCTATAAAAATACGCATATAATTATGTATATAGTACCAAAGTTTTATTTGCTTAGTAATATTCATTAGTTTATATTTTTCTCATTTCTATATTCTTCTAAAAGTTTTTTTGATTCTTCAAGTTGTTGATACCAATTTTCTCCAAATTTACGAACTAAAGCTTCTTTAAGAAACTTATATACAGGAACTTGTAACTTTTTCCCTAATACACAAGCATCTTTACAAATACTCCATTGATCATAATTTACTGCTGTAAAACTAGAATATTTATGTAATCGAATAGGATATAAATGACAAGAAATAGGCTTTTTCCAAGATATTTTCCCATCACGATAAGCTTGTTCTATTCCACAAAGCACAACTCCTTTCTCATCTCTAATTACATAGGCACACTCTCCTCCATCTATAAGAGGAGTTTCCCATTCTCCATCCTCTCCTACAATAGACGTTCCTTGTTCTTCTATTGCTTTCCTACCTTTTTCTGTTAAATATGGAGCTACTTCGGGGTAAATTTCTTTCATTATCACAACTTCATCTTCCTCCACAGGGGCTCCTGCAACTCCTTCCACACAACATTCTCCTTTACAAGCATCAAGATTACAAACAAAATCATAATCAAAGACATCTTCTGAAATAATTGTATCGTCTATCTGAACCATTTATCTTCTTTTTCTAATAAAAAACTCATCTCTTGTTGTATTTTTCGGGCTTCTTCTTGGGCTTTTTCTGCAAAATTTTTATCTTTAGAAGCATAAATAACCCCACGAGAAGAATTTATAAGCAAGCCTACATTTTCATTCATTCCATATTTACAAACTTCTGAAAGGCTTCCCCCCTGTGCTCCTACTCCTGGAACAAGTAAAAAACTATCTGGAACTATTTGCCGTATTTCAGACAGAAACTCAGCTTTAGTAGCTCCAACAACATACATTAAATTTTGAGCATTCTTCCAAGTTTGAGATGTTTTTAATACTTTTTTATAAACCTCTTCATTTTCTACTAAAAGTGTCTGGAAATCAAAAGCTCCACTATTGGAAGTAAGTGCAAGAAGTATAGTTATTTTATCTTCAAAAGCCAAAAAAGGCTCTACAGAATCTCTCCCCATATAGGGAGCTACCGTTACACTATCAAATTGTAAATCTTCAAAAAAAGCCTTTGCATACATTGTGGAAGTATTGCCTATATCTCCTCGTTTTGCATCAGCTATAGTAAATATTTCAGGATAATTTTCATTGATATAACATATCGTTTTTTCCAATGCTTGCCAGCCCTGCACACCATAAGCCTCATAGAAAGCTGTATTTGGTTTATAAGCAACTGCAAAATGATGAGTTGCATCAATTATTGCTTTATTAAATGAAAAAATAGGGTCTTTTTCTTGTAAAAGATGGGGCGGAATTTTATCCAAATCAGTATCCAATCCTATGCACAGAAATGTTTTTTTCTGTAAAATTTGTTCTTTTAATTTATTTAACGAAAATCCTTTCATTAGTTTTTCAAAAAAAATTAGGTTGCGCAAGTTAATAAAAAAAAATGAGATTATTAAATCTTTTTATAAAAAAATTTGGTACATTTATTGCTCTATGTTTTTCTTAAAAAACGAAAATGTATGAAATGGATAATTAAATTTTATTGCTTATTATTGATGAATGTGAGCATTTTTGCTCAAAATGAAAATGCTTTCAAAGCTGGCGAATACTTGAAATATAGGGTTCGATATGGAGTTTTCAATGCTAGCTTTGCTTCTTTAAATGTAAAAAATAAAAATTACGAAGGAAAAAATTTATACCAGGTAATAGGAAAAGGAGTTACCACAGGGCTTGCAAAGCTTTTTTTCAAAGTTGATGATACTTATGAAAGTTATTTTGACAAAAATACTTGCAAACCTTATTTCTTTAATCGTGATATTTATGAAGGAGGCTATACCAAAAAATTAAATTTCTTTTTCAATGAAGAAAATACATTAGTTAAAATTAAAAATTTAGAAAATAACGAAAATAAAACAATTTCTATTGTTCCAGAAACCAAAGATGTTATTTCTGCGCTATATTACCTTCGTAACAACTTGAATACTAATGATTTAAAACCAAATCAGGAAGTAAATTTAGATATGATTTTTGATGATGATGAAATCTTTAAATTCAGATTAAAATTTTTAGGAAGAGAACAAATAGAAACAAAATTCGGAAATATTAACACTCTTATTTTCAGACCTTTAGTGCAAGACGGACGAGTTTTCAAAGAACAAGAAAGCCTTACTCTTTGGATAAGTGATGACGCAAACAAAATTCCAATAAAAATTAAAGCTAGTTTACGAGTAGGCTCACTTATTGGTGAACTGATTGATTTCAATGAACTTAAAAACCCTACCCAACTTAAAAAATAATGGAAAAAGATTTAAGTAATTTTAGGCAAATATATTCTTTGGATAAACTTCTTGAAAAAGATATTCTCCAAAACCCTATGGAACAATTTCAAAAATGGTTTTTTGAGGCTCAAAACTCTGATACAGAACGAGAAGCAAACGCAATGTCTGTAGCTACTTTGGGTAAAGATGGTTTTCCTAAAACAAGAGTTGTTTTACTAAAAAAATATACCCACGAAGGATTTATTTTTTACTCCAATTATCTAAGCGAAAAAGGTAAAGCCATAGAAGAAAATCCGCATATTTGTTTATCTTTCTTTTGGGCTGGCTTAGAAAGACAAGTCATTATCAAAGGTATTGCAGAAAAATTAGCAGAAAATCTCTCTGATGGATATTTTGAGTCTCGCCCAAGAGGAAGCCAATTAGGAGCTATTGTTTCTGAACAAAGTAGCATTATTCCTTCTCGTGAATATTTGCAAGAAAAATTGTCTCTTTTGGAAAAAAAATATGAAAACCAAGATATTCCTCGTCCTGCTTTTTGGGGAGGATATTTAGTAAGACCCATATCTATTGAATTTTGGCAAGGTCGCCCAAACAGACTTCACGACAGAATAAGATATTCACTAACAGATACTTATGACTGGAAAATAGAACGACTAAGCCCTTAATAAATTACAATCATTCTAAATTTTTATATCTGATAAAATTTAATTTAAAAACTTGTAAATTTGCACAAAAAAATAAATGAATACCTTTCATATCCCCACAATGGCAGAACTTTCTGCAAAAGGTGAAAAACCTGAAATTCTTTTTTGGATAGGTTGTGCAGGAAGTTTTGACGAACGCGCTAAACGAGTAACCAAAGCAATGGCTAAACTTTTACATAAAGCCAATGTTAAATTTGCTGTTTTGGGAGCTGAAGAAGGTTGTACTGGCGATCCTGCTAAACGTGCAGGTAATGAGTTTCTTTTCCAAATGCAGGCTATGACTAATATAGAAACCCTAAATGGATATGAAATTACAAAAATCGTAACCTCTTGCCCTCATTGTTTTAATACTATTAAAAATGAATACCCTAAACTCGGTGGTAAATATGAAATAATTCATCATACACAATTATTGAAACAACTTTTGGAAGATGGACGATTGAAGGTGGAAGGAGGAATATTTAAAGGAAAACGAATTACTTTCCACGACCCTTGTTATTTAGGAAGAGCAAATAATGAATATGAAGCTCCTCGATTTCTTCTAGAAAAATTAGAAGCTGAAATTATTGAAATGAAAAAGAGCAAGGCTCGTGCTATGTGCTGTGGAGCTGGGGGCGCACAAATGTTTAAAGAACCTGAAAAAGGAAATGAAGAAATCAATAATCTTAGAGCAAAACAAGCCCTTGATGTTCGTCCTGAAATAGTTGTTACAGGTTGTCCATTTTGTAATACAATGCTTACCGATGGGGTGAAAAACCAAAATAAAACTATTGTCCCAGTAATGGATATTGCTTTATTGATAGAACAAGCTGAAGAATTATGAATTAGTTTATAAATAAAAAACTTTACCTTAATTGAGGTAAAGTTTTTTATTATTTCTATTATATTTTAGGTAAATCCTTGGATACTTTTTTCCAAAAATCTTCTTCAAAAAGACGAGCTGCACCCACCATTGCTGCATTTTCCATAAGACCTGAAACAACTACTTGTGTGGAAACTCCTGCTTTTCTTAATGTTGCAAGTAAAGATTTTTCAAAGTAGGAAAAAGCCAGAGAAATATTTCCTCCCAAAATCAATATTTGAGCATCAAATTTTTGAAGCCAAGGGGCTAAAAATTCTCCTAAATTATTTCCAAATTCATTGAATATTTCTTCAAATTGTTCTCCTTTTTCCAAAATTTCTTTTGCTCCATTTACTTCTATCCCCGTTTTTGATTTATAAGAATTTACAAACCAACGAGTACTAAAATAATCATCAGCAATACCATTTTTATAAGGCAAATGCCAGAAACAGCCCTCAGGAGCTACCTTATCTGTTGATACGACAGGAACGCCTCCTTGTATGTATGCAGAGCCAAACCCAGTACCTAATGTAATAGCCACTACCTTATCGAAATCTTTACCATCTCCTCCCCAACAAACACCAACAGCAAAAGAAGATGCATCATTAAGAAAGCGCATAGGCAATTCTTTTTTTATCAAATATTTAGATAATTCTGTAGGAATATGTTTCTTAAAAATTTTAGGATACTTATGTTCCATCATTGAATATCCTTCTTGGTAGTTAAAAGGACCAGGAACTGCAAAGCCTAAACCTGCTACATTTTCTACTCCAATATCAGAAAGACATTCGTTTATGGTCTTTGCCCAAGCCTTAAATACGTTTTCTGCGGTATCTGTATGAGATAATCTATCTCGTTTAAAAGTCTCTTTTACAATCTGTTGAGAGGCTCTATCAACTGCTACACAACTAATATGGCTTCCGCCAATATCTATCCCTATAGTATATTTTTTTTCAGACATATTTTATTGTTTTTACATACTACAAAGATAATCATTTTTTATGAAAAAATAGAGTTTTATCATACATATTTTTTTGTAGAAAAATAAAAAATCCAAATGAAAATTCACTTGGATTTTTTATTTTTAAATTAATTCTTTACTTACTTTTATCGATATAACGTGAAGTGTCCTTTTATAATTCGGTTATCTTCTGGGTCATTCAAGTGTAAGAAATACCAATAATCACCTGCAGGTAGTTCTGTTCCGCCATAACGTCCGTCCCATTGTTGGTTAGCTTTGAGTGTTGCTATATGTCGTCCGTATCTGTCGAAAATTTTAACTTCCGCATTTGGATAACTTACTAGGTTTTCTGGAGCCCAATAATCGTTATTTCCATCTCCATTAGGTGTAAAGAAGTTTGGAACTTGTACATCATAGAATTTTTTCTCCAAAGTTATGTAATAACCACAACCCTTAGCATCTTCTACATATACACGTACTTGTTTCACTTTTTCTCCACTGCTATTGATAGCATCTGCATCTGTACGTTGTACATAATATGTAATATTTTCATTTGCTCTAGCTTCTTGCTTATGAGAATAATACATTTTTAGCTCTGCTGCAGTATTATACTGTGGTGAACTGAAATATACCATATAGTTTTCTTTACCACCACTTATACTTACTTTTATTTCATTTAAGCTATCTGCTTGGGTATGATCGGTTATAGTAAGCGCTGTATAACCATCTATGGTAAAGGCTTGAGAAACACCTTGACATTGACCTCCTTTATAGTATAGAGTAATTGTATGACTTCCGTTACTTAGAGGAGCTCCTGAAGCTTGTGGATTTTTAATCACAAACAAATCGTGAGTTTCTACTCCTGAGTCATTTGCACTTCCATCATTATTAATTACTAAATCAAAGTTTCTACGAGTCGTATCATTATCATATGAATATTGTAAATCATTAATAGAATATCTATGTCCTAAATAAGGTGTTTTTACGGTTACATATAAATCATATGTTGGTGTTTGTACGCTTCCCAAATCATCAGAACAGTTATAAACCTGTTGTACTTTGGCTGTTAAATCTACACCTTCAAGAATTTCAAAGTCTTGTGTTAGAGAACATTTATTTGCATCTGTAACAACCAAACTATACTTAGCAGGAGCTAATGATGAAAAACTCATTCTATCATTTGCATTAAGATTTTGACCAGATCTAACTATTTCATCAATGCCTGTGGAATTATGTTTGTATAAGATAAATTCATACAAAGGATTCCCTGTGGCTTTTCTTGTTCCTGTTGCAGTATCTAACTCTCCAAAAACATATTCGATAGAACCATCATTTTTTCCATAACAAGTTACATTTTGTTTTGCTACTTGTTCAATAACTAAACGAGGATATTCTTCTACTTTAATATCTCTTACTTCTATTTCACAATTATAAGTAAGGTCTTTAATTTTGATATGATAGAAGCCTTCGGTTAGTCCTGTAAATTCATATCTTTTGTTATTGTTAGCACTTGGAGTTTTATACTCATAATTTGGTGATATAGCAAATTGATAATTACCAGAACCATCTTTGGCATCAATAACTATTTTACCATCATTGCCTCCATAACAATTTACTTTGACTGCAGAAGGTGTACCATCTACCGCTACTTTCTTCTGAGCTTTTACTTTGATAGCTTGTATTTGTCGGCAAGCTCCGTGTCCTACAACCTCTTTGGTAACTTCTATAATATAGTCTTTATCCAAATTCTCATCAACAGATAATTCAAAACGATTTGAATTATTACGTTGCCCCCCTGTACCTAATATAGCTGGCGGATATTGAGAAACTTCATACAAACGATATGTAACATTTGTAGATTCTGAAGTTGGAGTTACAACTGCTTTTACTATGTATTTCAAATCTCCATCTACACACTGATAGCCTTCACTTTCATCTAATGTTACTTGAATATCTGAACCTGCTTCTATATCAATAGAAACTACTTGTTCGCAAAGATTCTTATCAACCACACGAATAGAATGGCTTCCTGAAGATAAGTTTTCCAATCCTCTTGTTTTATCATATATAAGAGCGGTAGTAGTATCTCCGTCTAAATAATATTGATAATAAGATGTAGGAGGAGTAGTTGTTGTATCTTCTAAAGGCGTACCTCCATTGATACTCAATTTAACTTTTCCATCGGCTGCCCCTACACAACTTTCGTGCTGATAAGTACCTGTTAATACTCCAACACTTAATGGTTGAGGTTCTACTATGGTAAATTCAAAGATATGAATATCATTTCCGTTAGCATCTAATTTTTTAGAAATAGTACCTGTATTTTGGTCAAGTTCATAAACTGTTGGTCGACAACCGTTTTGGTCTTGCATTATTACAGTATAAGTACCAGGTTCTAAGTTTGTAAATATTCCTCCGTTATCTACAAATTTACCAAGATCTGGGCTTATTGCGTAAGTATATTGTCTTGCTGTACCATTTAATAAATTAGGTCTATCTTTAAGAGTAATGGTATATTTTCCATCATTTTGACCATTACAGCTAACGTTTGTAGCTACTCCATACGCTGTAAATTCTTTCTCTTGTTCGATAATTATTTCTGTTGTATCTTGGTCACAAGCTGTATTTCCTTGTGTTACACGCACATAATATCTTCCTTCTGGTAAGTTCGAGAATACTCCATTATTATTTGGCGCAATTCCTGCAATAACAGTTTGAGTTCCGTCTAACAATGTATAAGTATAATCTGTACCTACTTGTCCACCTGTTGCTCTCACTACAATTTGTCCTGAACGGCTACCAAAACAATTCAAATGAGTTATTGTATGAGGATATACATTTTCATCATTTGTTATAGTTAAATTAATAGGTTGTACAGCATCAATAGTTATTCTATTTGTAAATCCTTCACAACCATTAGCGTCTACTACTTTAAATTTATATGTTGTAGTAGGTGCATTTGGCACATTATTGAATACATTACTTGTTAATGTTGCCATTACAGCATTTGTATTCGGATCTACTTGATAATAAGTAAATGGTGCTAAACCTACTGTTGGTATTCCTATAGTTATTTCTCCGTTTGTTGTACAATCTGGATATTTAGTTACCGTTGCTATTGGCAATATAATATCTGGTGGCGCAACAACTGCTGTTTGTGTTTGTGCAGGAGAACACAATAATGGATCTGTAACTAAAATATAGTATGTTCCTCCTGATACATTGTTAAATGTATAGTTACCTGTACTAGGAGTTACTGCTTCTTTACCTTCCATTACCAATTGGTTAGTAGAAGCGTTATACAGAGCATATGTATAGTTTTGGCTACCACCTGTTACTCCTGTTACAGCAACTGCTCCTAACACAGAACAAGTATTTGGAGTTGTAGTAATATTTACATTGGCTACACTAATAGGATTAGGTAAACTCAATATATGTTGATTACCATTTTTCTCACAACCATTTTTATCTTTTACTTGTATCACATAGGTTCCTGCTCGTAATTCTTTAAATACCGTTTGAGAACTATATGGTACTTCTATATTTCCGTTATACAATAACTGATACTCATAAGAAGCTCCCCAACCTCCTGCTGCTAAGGTTTCTACTTCTATTTCTCCATCATTTAGAGAGTTTCCTTGACAGTCTAACGATATTTGTTTTACAATACGACTTGTAAAAGTTATAGGATTTGCAGCCTGTTCTACT
Organism: uncultured Capnocytophaga sp.; assembly: GCA_937919265.1. Lineage (GTDB taxonomy): Bacteria > Bacteroidota > Bacteroidia > Flavobacteriales > Flavobacteriaceae > Capnocytophaga. The sequence continues at coordinate 33,564 of CALFOY010000247.1, forward strand.
TTAACAGAAGACTCAGCTGTACAGTTTGTATTAGTTTCTGTAACTTTTACTTTATATTCTCCGTTCAAGGCTCCTGCTGTTAAACCGGTAGCAATAACTGGTCTATTTAAGTTTGTAGGATTTCCTGTGGCTGATGCTACAACTGCTGATGTTGGACTGATAATATCAAGTGAATAGTCTCTTACATTTCCTGCTATACTTACATTGAAGGTAATTTCTGTACTTCCGTGACATACATCATTGGCAGTAATACTTACTGTTGGCGCAGCTGTTTTCACTACCGAATGAGTGCTTGTTATAAAGGTACAACCTGTATCTTTATCTGTTATTTGGAAATAATAGTTTCCTTCAACATTAGGTAAATCTATTAAGGTAGCACCTGTTGGCTGTCCTGTTATGGTAGTTACACCTGCAGGAGTTGTGCCATCTGCGTTTTTAATATCTATATCAAAACCATTAACAGACTGTTTTGTTCTGTCTATAGTAAGAGATACTTTTTCAGGAGTTGTACAAGTCATTTGATTTACTTGTGTTATAGTAGCTCCTGTTATTTTCTCACGGGTAGCAATAGCTACAATAGTAGCTCCTGTAATATTTGGAGAACAACCATTAGCGTCTTTTACTTCCCATTTTACCTCATAATCTTCACCTGTATCACTTAATACAAATGTATAAGAAGTTGCATTATTTTGATTAGTTTCTAATATACTATTATCTATATTATTTCTTAATATATAAGTATAAGGAGCAACCCCACCAGTAACATTTACTGTTAATTTAGCTTTGTCATTTGCCTGTCCTACAACCAAACAATTGAATTTAGGCAAAGTAGTACCCATAGTGGCATCAAATGGAGGTAATGCAGGTATTGTTACAGCACTAGCACCTGTTAGTCTAACAGAACATCCTCTATTTGAAGTTACTTCTGGTTCATAAGTATTAGGAATAAGCCCTGTAAATGTTACTATGGTATTTCCATTCTCTTCCTTAACAGATTTTGTAGCTGCATATACAGCACCTGCTGAATATAATTTATAATCATAAGGTCCTTGTATATTTTGAGCATTTGGAATTGTCAGGATAATTTCTCCTGTAGCTGTGGCTCCACAACCTACTGCATTTCTATGAGCTGCCGTAAATACAGGAAGTTCTGCTTTATCAAACGTAATTTGTTGTGTTATAGTAGCACAACTTGCAGTACTTTTCTTATCTACTACAGTAATAGTGTAAGTTGCATTTTCTGCTAATGCAATAGTTGCAGAAGATGTGAAAGATACTGCTGGTTGCCCAGCCACAGAATATTCATAGTCACCTGAACCACTTGCCACTTGTATACTTACAACTCCCTGTGCTGGTGTTGTTCCACAAGATGCCTCTTTTGCTTTAGTAATAGAAGCCTTAAATGCTGGATATACTATCTGTTGAGATGTTAAAGCTGCACTTACACACTCTGTTGTTTTATAAAGTACCCTTACCAAAGATTGGTCAAAGCCTGCTGGCACTTCCAAAATATTAGTATCTCTATAAGTAACTCCCCCATCTACAGAATAACGGAAATCTGTTATTGTAGTAGTTGGTGCTGTTGGCATTATTTTCACAGTATAAGGCACATTACAATTGCTTTCTTGCGCTACTGTAAAGGTTGGCAACTGTGTAGGATTTACTGTTACATTTGTATCTACTTGACAACCATACTCATCAGTTACAGTAACAACCAAAGTTTGCGCTGTTGTTGGTACTGTTAGAAAATCAGACAAAGATAGTTTTATTTCACCTTGTGATATTCTTCCTTTACTACCTCCAATATTCAAACGTAATGAAGCATTTTTCGCTTTTAACATTTGTACTCGGAAAGTTCTAGCACCTCCATTAGCTATTCCTACTTTAATTGTAGTTGCTGTATGACAACTTAAATTAACAGTTGGAGTAGTAGCACTTAGTGTAAAAGGTGTTTCGCTTGCTCTATTAACTACTTCCAATGGGCTAGTATAGTTAGCTCCACAAGTAGTAGTTATCATTTTTAACAAATATTTTCCTGCTGGTACATTTGTTAAATTTACTTGGTTAGTAGCTCCTCCTATTACCCCTGGTAAAATGCCTAATGTATTTGGAACCTGTGACATTGTATCTGCGTATAACAATTCCCAAGAAGTTACAGTAGAGTTAAATGTATAAGATATAGCTCCATTAGCTTGCCCAGCACAAGTAAATGAACTTGCTTCTGTACTATGAACCTGACTTTGAGGTATTTTATTGATATCCAAAGTATGAGGCATTTCACACCAAGCACTAGTAGCTGTTTCCCTAACTCGAACTTTTAAGTTATATACTCTTCCTTTTTCTAAACCAGCAAAGGTATAATTATATGAAGGAGCTGTTCCTATTCCGGTTGTTATCCAAGTTATACCTCCATCTTTTGAATATTCTACAGCATCATAAGTTGTAGTTGTACTTAATTTTACAGGTAAATCATAAGTACAAGTAGTTTGATTGGTTATATTTGCATATTGTACATCAAATGAAGCTGTTACAATTTTTGCAATATGAGGCACCAACTCTACAGAACAAACTGGAGTTGTCAAGTTAGGAGCCAAGAAGCGTCCTATTACTGCATATATTACTTGTCCATCAGTAAGCCCTTCTTTTGTATCAGAAGAAGTCCAAGTTACTCCTCTGTCAAAACTATACTGAATTGTATAACCTGCAATGTTATTTGTAGCATCACTAGTAATTTTTACTTTCGCTTTTGGATTAGCCTCACAAGCTGTAATTGTTTCATTGCTAATGCTTCCCTTCATAGGTTGAGGAGAAGTCAATGTTACTGTTGTAGCATTATTAAGCACACAATTTCTTGCACTAGTTACTTGTACATTATAAGTATCCGAAGGAACTTCATCTATAAGAATTGTTCCATTAGTATATGTTGCTTCCCTACTATATGTATTAGCTGTGTTAGATATTTTTACTTTATAAGGAGCTTCACCTGTTAAGCTAATTTTAATTTTCCCTTTATCATTCTCACAACTAGGATTTTCAGGTGTTACACTTTGTATAGCAAAATTATCATTTGGTTTTATTTGTACATTACTTTGTATTTTGTAAGCACATTTTGCAGTTGTTGCTCCATCTCTTATATAAATATCATAATTACCAGGTGCTAAGTTCAAAGTAATACTTGTACCTGCTACGGCAGTATATGTAGTAGGGTTTCCGCCTACATTAGTAGCTGATACTTCATAAGTTGGAGTAATAAAACCTCCCTGTAGTTGAGAAATTTCCACTCCTCCTTGTTGAGTAACTCCATTACAAACCATATGAGGAATAGCCTTAACATTAGCTGTAATAGGCGCACCTACTTGTACTTGTTTTGTATCACTACAATCATAATTATCAGTTACTTTTATATCATAAGAGCCTGCAGCTAAGTTAGTTATTACACTACTTGTGCCATTATCTCTCCATACAGTTTCTGATACCAATTTATATTGGTACTTATATGTAGCTCCTGGATTAGCATTATTATGACTAACAGTTATAGCTCCATTGTTACAATTGGTAGCTAATGTTATCTGTAGAGGATTTCTTGCTAATAATTGATAAGAAACTACAGCATTTGTACTTTGACAACCATTTGTATCTTTTACCTTAATTGTATAAGTTCCTATCCCTGGTAAAGTAATATTTCCAGAGGCATCAGCTTGAGTATTAGCAGGTAAGCCTGGACCTAATACTTCATAAACATAATTACCATTTCCACCTGTAGTTGTTATAATTGAACTTAAATTAACAACTTTTTGTGTTTGCCCACAATTAAGATAAGAGCTCAGTGTTCTGTTACTTGTAACGCGTACTTCATTAGGCTGAGTTACAGTTATAGATTGTTTAATTGTACAAGTTTCTTTTATTGCCTCAAAAGTATAATTACCTGCTGACAAATTAGTTATAGAAATTATAGACTGAGTTGTCGTTGTATAATTTCCAGATGGAGTTGTACCTTTGTAAAGTCGATAACGAATGTTTTTCTCATCTACATTTTTAAGAGTTATACGTACTTGTCCATCATTACCTCCATTACAAGTTACCGCTTTCACCTCAGGAGTACCTGATATAGCGAATGCTTTATCTTGATTGATATTTAAAGTTATTTCTTTATAAGTATTATCACAAATTTCTGGTTCTTGATATACATAAATATCATCAAGGGCAAGGTCATTACCTCCGTGAGCGGCACTTCTACTTATAATTTCTATACGAATAGAATTAGTTCCAGGCGCCATTAACTCTCCTACAAATTCTTCCCAAGCATTAGGGTTATGTCCATTTACTGCAGGAGCTATGGTTGATGATGTTTGTATTTCTGCACCTGTTGTAGCATTTACTATTCTGACAGCAAATAAAGGAGGCGCACAAGTAGGACAGTGACACAAGTTATAAACATACATCTTGAATTTAATTTTCTGTCCTGGCAATACATTATTTACTGTTTTATGATAAATTGCCTTATTATAACCTGTACTTCCCACATTCATAGCTAAGTAACGTCCATTAGAATAACCTGTATGATCGGAAGGAGTTGTCCAACAACCATTATTAAGCCCTAAGCCAGTATTAGCTGCTTTTATCAAATATTCTCCATCTGCAATGGAACTATTATCTTTTCTACACGCATACTCATGATATACGTTAGAATTACAAGTATTTGCTCCTCTTCCGAAATCTTCCTGAATTAGAATATTTGGGGTAGGAGATTGTTTTTGTCTATAATATATTTTATATGTTGTAGCTGTTTTAGCTATTGTTTCATTAGTTAATGGTGTAGTTACGAAATTATTATTTGTTCCATAGCTATACTCATAATCTGTTGTATTTTTAGGTTGAACAGAAAGCAATGGTGTACCATCACAAACATAAGTAATGTTATGAGTCATTTCTGGTATTTCCAAAGCTTTTGGTACTGTTATTGGCTGTTGATAAATACAATTGTGATTATTTTTATCTCGTATTTTAATTATGTAAGAACCAGGAGATAAACTTTCCTCATCAGTAGTTTTCCATACTCCATCACCAAAATCAAACTCATAAGCACCTGAACCTCCTGTTACGTTATTTACTCTAACTACTGCAGGAAGAGCAGGAGAAGCACAAGGTAACTTTTTAATACCCACAAAACCGATAAGAGGGTCAGAGGCTGTGATAGTTTCTTGTGCATTATTTTGATAATTACAAAGACTATTAGCTCTTTGGCCATATTGAAGAGCCACTGTATAAGTCCCCTCTTCTAAGCTAGAGAATTTAGCTGAATTTTGCGTAGAAACAAAAGTCCAATTACCATTTACTAACTTATAAAGATGATACTTAACTATCGAATTATACTTAGGAAAATCTGGATCTACAAAGTTAACAGTTATCGAACCACTATTATAACTACAAGATGCATTTACTTTTGTTAATGTAAAATTAGGTTTTGGAGCAGTTCTTACTTGGAAGCTCTTTGTTACCTTACAGCCATTCCCATCAGTTACTATTACTTTAAAATTAACATAAGATGCATTGACATAAGAAAAATCTATATCATATGAAGTTTCTAATGATGGAGCTGTAACTTGCGCCGTTTTTTCATTTCTTGTAATAGTAGTTGCAGCATTTGTATCTGTTGTAACTTGAATATTGTATCCAGTGTTGGCTGTGATTAAAGTTCCTCCTTTAATATTGAGTCTTAATGTATTAAAGTTAGTACCTCCACAATAATTTTTTGCAGCACTTGCAGAAACAATCAAAGGCGCCACACCTGCAATAGTTTCTTGTTTTGTAATGGTACAACCTGCTGATTTTAATACAATATCATAAGTTCCACTTACTAAAGAAGTTAAATTATTATTAACAGATGTATTTGTTTGAGAATCTTCAACATCTTGATATTGAGCAATAATACGTGTACCTTGTTTTACAATAATATTATATGGTTTAGGTACTTTATTGGCAACTATAATACGAAGTTCACCATTACCGCTATTTTCAGTAGCACAAAGTACATCTTTATGAGTAATGGTTAGAGATTCAGCTTCTGTTATCTTAAGGATACTTACTGTTTTCTCATAAACACATACATTTTTTTGATATGCTACAGCTGTTCCTTCAAGAAGAGGACGAATAAATACTTTATACTCAGCCTCATCTTTTACAGCTACTTCAGCTGTATTGTTTCCTCCTGTGTTATTAATATTTATCCAAGCAACATCAGAAGGGGTTTGGTTAGATTTTAAAACTTGATATTGATATTTACCTGTTGGTATATTTTTAATAATAACTTTACCATCATTACAGAAAATATTTTGTCCCTCAACACTAAAAGTTAAAGAACCTTTAAAAGCTCTGAAAAAGTTGGTTGTAGGACAGCTTTGGTAATTAATACGTAAAGCAAATTCGCTACCAGATTCAGTACTAGCTACCTGAGATTGTGTTAAAGTAAAGTCTTTACCTGTGCCTATTTGTTGCCAGTTGGCATCTGTTGCAACATCAGAAACAACTGAAGGCGGACAAGTTTCTTTACCTGTACGACCTGTTCCTCTATATTTGTACCATACAATATCAGAGTTATTAATACCTGTTAAATCCAAATTAAATTCTTTGGAAGCATTACATAAATATACTTCTATATAGTCCGAATTATCATTTGCACATTTAACATTTTTAGTAGCATATTTTTCTAATGGGTTTTTAGTTTCTGTTGTTCTTCTATAAACATTAAAAATTTCTTTCTCTGAATTAAAACAATTTTGCCCAGTAGCAGGAATACGAGTAACTTCATATACTCCTGGCTGAGAAATATTTAAGGTTTGATTTGCAGAAATTACCTGATTTGAACCTTGTGTTCTCCACTCGTATCTAACATATCCGTTCCCTGCGGTAAGCGTTGTTGCCCCACAGAAAGGAAATTCTTGTTTAACACAAAGATTATCATCTACATAAAAAATTGTTTCATCTGGTGTTTTTGGGCAAGTTTGCGTTCCTGTAGCACTTTTTATATAAGCAGGAATGTGACCATTTTGTCCTTTTAATGCAGCCCCTGTTGTTGTTGTATATTCAAGTACATCTTGAGAAACCATTTTATTTCCACAAGCACTTCTAAGCTGAGTACAATCTATATTAACTTTGGCTATATAAGATATTTTATAAGTAGAACCCGCAAGAAATGGCTGATGAAAATCTATGTTAATTTTATTAGCCGTTTTATTTGTTTCTCTTATTATTGAAGTAGGAGGAATATCTACATAACGACTAAAAGAAGCTCCCTGAGGAATATTCAGTGTTATTTTAGCTCCTTGAAAATCAGATGTTCCTACATTTTTTACTGTTACTTCATAAAGAATTTCTTCTCCATTTTTCACTTTTTGATTTTGGGCACTTACCCAATTACCAGAAGTGTCTTTCATTTTTACTACCTTCTGAACTTCAAATATAGGTGTATCTAAATCCATAGAAATAACACCCAAAAGAGGCATATAATTAAAATTATTATCTGTTCTTTGGAATCTTAGTCTTGTTCTATTAGGGTCTGTAGGATTAGGAATAATAGTATTATTTGTGTTTTCTACTTCAAAATCATCTATATCCCATCCTAATGTATTAGTAGAAGCAGGTACACGAGTTGTAACATTATTAGTTAAATTTTTAGTTATTGTTCCATCAAAAAAGTTGGTTGTAGGATTTACTTTTCCACCTATAGTTCCCATCTCTTTTGTATTGAGAGTAAGTTGTCCTGCTCCCTTTTGGTCACCACCAAGAGAAACAACAGCCACACGTGCTTTTATGTTTTTCAAAGTATGATTAGGAAGATTTACAAAATTATTCCATTGAATTTCAGGAGAACCATCTACACTAGTAAAAATTCTCTCTATCAAAATAGATTTTGGAGGTAATGTATGAGACAAATCTTCATAAACAAAAACAATAGACCACCCAGCTGCTGGTGCAGAAGATAATCCTGTTGGGTCTAAAGCTGCAGAAATATTGGCTACAGTATAAGTTCCATTAGGATTACTTAGGGCTTTTACCTTAGCTGTGATATCTGCTGCGTGTACAGAGTAATTTAATGTAGTGTTATTACTCTCTATGGTTTGTGTTATCTCTTCATAAGTAGTACTCCCTGGCAGTTTTAGTTTTACTACTCTTGGGTCTCCTTGTGCGGTATTGGAATATACAGAACCCCATACCAAATATGCAAACTTAATCTTTACACAACTTAGGCTGGCTAAATTAATATTAAGATCCGCACTTGATGACTGAAAAGTACTTGTATCATTATCCACATCAATAAAAGCCATATCATTAGCTATTTCCTTTCGGCTTTTGCTTTGATTATATGCTTTATTTTCAAATCCTTTGTATGTTATGGCATTATTACCAATAACAGCAAAGTCTTCGCTAAAAGAATTACTTTCGTAATCAATATAATTACGATAAATAACATCTTGTTTTTGTTGAGCAAATATTGCAAATTGTGTAATAAATACTAAACAAAAAGTAATAAATACCTTACATTTTGTGCTTGTTTGCATAGTTTTTAATATTATAATGTTTATTAATTTCCTATTACTTCAAGTACCCACATACCTGTACTTGTAAAATCTGGATTATACAAATGTTTTCTATAAAGTTGTTGTGCTTCATCAAGCCCCATAGCGGGGTTACCAATGTACACATAAGTTCGGTTAGTAATTGGATTGACAAAACCAGCTACTTGATATTTTTTCCTCATTAAAGTAATGAGTCTGAAAGCGTTACGTGGGTCTTGATATACTCCAATAACAACATAATAACCACGTTGAATTTTGTCACTTGCAATATTCTCTCGTTTAATAAAAAAAGATTCTCCACTTGAGTTTTTCACCTCTGTAAGTCCATTATTCCCATTATTTGTATTTGGAGCAGAAGTTGGAGGAGCCGGAGGTGTTGGTGTAGGAGTAGCTGGAGTACTCTTAGCCACCTGCGTTGTATCTTTAGGCTGAATAGGCTGTGCTTTCAATCGTTCAGCCCTTGCTTTCATTCTTTCTTCTGCTCTTAAACGAGCTGCTTTACGTTGGTTATCTTTTTTCAAACGGTCATTACGAGAATCTGCTTGGCGCTTGCCTCCAAACTGAAAATTAACATATACACCAACTGTACTTCCTAAATTAGGAATTTTTGCTGCAATACCATTTTCATACTCTCCTCCAACACTTATCATTTCATTAATATTGAAGCCTATCCCTACAAAAGCTCCGTATTTTTGGGTATAACCACCATAGAGCCATCCTAATTTAGGTGCATCTATTCCTGCATTTCCTGAAAGATTTATTCCGTCTGGCTCCTTAGTAACACGCCCCATAACGTGCCAAGCTGCACGTTCAAAAATTTCATCATCTTCAATTTCATAACGATACATTAAGTGTCCAGTAAATATTTTATGATCAAAAGAAGTCATTGTTTTTTTGGCTCCAAATGAATAATCCAATAAATTTTCAGCAGTAGCACCAAAATGAAAATAGCCTACATTAAAATCAAACCCAGGTTGAACTGTAAGTCCAAAAGAATTTCCTACTTGAAGGCGTGGATCACTAGACTCTGAAATTCTAACTCTTGCTTTATCTATCCCACTAAGGGCTGGTATAACATTTATCCCTAAACGTAAGCCTGCTTCATCTGAAAATTCTACAAAATGTTCATAATTTAGCACTATACCAATATTAGACATTATCCCTGCATTTCTTTTATAAGCAAAAAAGTTAGCAGAGTTTTGTTCTTTCCAATTAAACCCAAAAGAAGCCCCCATTAGTTGGTTACTTTCGTTCTTAAAGCCTAACCACTGTGAACGATAATAAATTCCCGTATTATACTCTTGATAATTGCTTATCAAAGGAAAAGTAGGATTGCTTATGAACGAATTAAACTTAACAAATGTATGGGTAGGCATTTGGTAAGGTAAATAATAAGGCGTTTCCTCTTGGGAAAAAATATGCCAAGAGAAAAATAACATTATTATTATAAGTATGTGTTTCAATATTTTCATTATTAGTATTCAGTAGGTTAGTTAAGTACAGTTATTGTCCCAGTTTCTATCTCTCCATTTAGTTTTTCTATTACATAGAAATAAATATCTCCTCTTCCTTTATCAGATTCATTTTTTTGATAATCACTTCCACCTTCTTTAGGCCAATAATTATTTTCTTCATCATAATTATTTGTAGAGAACACAACTTTTCCACTTTGTGAATATATGGTTATTTTTGCTCCTTCATAGTTACTTTTTTGTTTATCAGTAGTTGGCAATAACCATTTTCTGTTTCTAGCTATGGTAGAACTAAGAATTACAGTATTTGTTACCATTTCAACATCTCTACCTACTTGTGTAATGTCCGTTTTTACAATATTAATAGAAGCCTCTTTTCCTTGACATATATCTTTAATTTCAGTATCTGCATATTCTATTACAAATTTATAGTCTCCAAGAGCAGCTTCATATTCAGATAATTCTATATCTGAAGCAGGTATTGTGTAAATTAAATTTGTATCTGTGTCTGTATCTATTTCCTTAATTAATTGACCATTATGATACCATTTATAAGTTTTCTTTTTATCTATTGTCAAAATGTCTTCATTATCATAAGGGATAAGAGCTAATGCTACTTTATTTCCTAATACATTTGAATTCTTACCTGTTGAAGAGGTTTTAATATTTAATTTTTCAGGCATTGGTTTAGGTCGTCCTTTAATATCAATTTCTTGAGAGTTAAAAGCTCCATTTACTTTTAGCCTATATATTCCTTCTCCTGTTGCTGTATTTACTTCTATTTCAAATACATTAGTAGCAAATACTTGATTATCCTTCAACCATTCAAACGAATAATTACCATTGTAATCACTTTCTCTAACCAATTCTTTGGTATTAGTAACAGGGTCGTAAGCTTCAAGAGAAGTAAGTCCAAGAGTTACCTTAGTGCTTGAACAAGAATTTGCACCGGTGTAGTTAATCCTCACATTAAATCTCTGAGGCTCAATAACTTTTATTTCTTTCTCAGCTAATTTATTTCCACAAGTATCATATACTTCCGCTTTATGTACTCCTCCTGCTTCGGTTTGATAAGTACGTTTAGTATCATCTTGTACTAAACTATTATCTCTATACCATTTAATATTAAAAGGAGATGCGCTAGAAATATCTAATTCTAATATTGGCTTTCTATAATTAAAAAAGAAAATAACACTATTATCTCGAACTCCAAGCCATTTAATATCAGCAACATCAACATCAGATTTTTCTTTTACAGCTACAATATTAGATGCATAGATACAACCGCTAGCCTCTGTTATTGTTACATAATAACTTCCTGTATCACTTACTGAATAATTAGAAGAATTTGCACTTGGAATAGCTACACTATTTTTATACCATTGTAAAGTACCTGAAAGTTGAGTACTTACAGAAAGCGCCAAAGTATTCCCCGCACACTTTAATTGAGTATTTCCACCAGGAATAGTGATTAACCCAGAACTACTTTTCTCTACTACATTTATAGTTTCTGATTGTATAGGGCAACCTCCAGTAGGAGTAGCAATAACATAATAAGCCCCAAATTCTGAAATTTGAGTCTTATTCGTAGTTGTCTCAGCTTGTTTAGCCCCATCTTTATACCATTCATATTTATATGAAGCACCAGCGATAGGATTTGTTACCTGAGCTTCAATCTCTTTAGTCCCTCCTTTACATTTTTCTTGAGGACTTCCTCCTAATATACTTACTTTAGAACTATTTGATGTAGAAGCTACTACCTCTACCCTATTAGAACCTAAATTTTTACCACATTGCCCCATATCAGGCACTACATAATATTGCCCTATTTCTGTAACAGTAATAGAACGACCTGTTTTGCCCGGTATAACTATACCGTCTTTGTACCATATATAAGATGTAGCATTTACTCCTTCTGTAATTGCAAGTTCTCTCCCCTGTCCTGAACAAAGCTCCATTTTATTAACCCAATTATTGAGCACCAAAGCAACTGCTGAAGAATCTAAATAATGTATAGACAAAGGCTCTGAAATACCTTCAACCACTGGGTCTGAACTTTTTATCCTTATTCTATAATTGTCGCTAGACATCCCTGCTGTTGCTCTAAATTTGATTGAAAGCAAACGACTGGATGCATTGGAAGCAAGAGTAGCCAAAACCTTTGTCCCAGACGAAAAATCTCCTGAAGGAGACGATAATTCCATCGTAAAAACATTGGAATTTGAAGGCAATATACCCTCCCACTTAAAACTAATGGTATATTCACCAGAGTTTTGGTTTGCGCAAATATAATCTGCATTTAGCTTTATATTAACAATAGATTGGGTTTGCGCGTAAGAGACACTACACCATAGTAAGATTACTACACTTAACCACTTCATATGTCGCACAATTATACTCATAAGTATCTGTCTCTTATA
>CALFOY010000248.1 GCA_937919265.1 uncultured Capnocytophaga sp.
GAGATCTAGTACGGTCTCGTGGGCTCGGAGATGTGTATAAGAGACAGATATAAAACAAAAAATCTATGAAAATAGATTAGAAATTATAACTAAAATTATTTTTAACTATGAAAATTAGACAGAAATTAGAGATATAGAACAAAAAATCTATAAAAATAGATTAGAAATTATAACTAATTTTTTTTTAAAACTATAAACATTAGATAGAAATTAAAGATATAAAATAAAAAAAGTACCATAATAATATTATTATGGTACTTAATGTTCATTTATCCTCTAATTATTCTATGATAAATTCATTTTTCAAATTAGATTGACTAATTTTATTTTCAGCATATGTTCGGTCAATAATTAGTGAAGTGATATCTGTACTTGGAAGCTCAAACATCGCATCTGTCAAGATATTCTCACACAATGAGCGAAGCCCCCGCGCTCCAAGTTTGTACTCTAAAGCCTTATCAACAATGTAATCTAAAGCATCTTCGGTCACTTCCAACTCTATGCCATCCATTGCAAAAAGTTTTTTGTACTGTTTGATAATCGCGTTTTTAGGCTGTGTAAGTATTGTTCTTAGCGTTTCCTTATCAAGCGGATTCATATGAGTAAGGACAGGTAAGCGCCCAATAATTTCAGGAATAAGTCCGAAATCTTTAAGGTCTTTCGGCGTTACGTATTTAAGAATATTTTTATCATCAATCTTATTTGCCTTAGAAGAAGCATACCCCACAGATTGCTGATTTATTCTACGAGAAATAATACGCTCAATACCATCAAAAGCACCTCCTGCAATAAATAGAATATGCTCAGTATTGATTTCTATATACTTCTGGTCCGGGTGTTTCCTACCCCCTTTTGGAGGAACATTCACAATAGAACCTTCTAGTAGTTTTAATAAAGCTTGCTGAACCCCTTCTCCTGAAACGTCTCTTGTAATAGAAGGATTATCGCTTTTACGAGCTATTTTATCTATTTCATCAATAAAAACAATACCTTTTTGAGCTCTTTCAACATCATAGTCTGCCGCTTGCAAAAGCCTAGTAAGAATACTTTCTACATCTTCTCCTACATATCCTGCCTCAGTAAGTACAGTAGCATCAACAATAGCCAAAGGAACATTGAGCATTTTCGCAATAGTTCGAGCCATTAGGGTTTTCCCTGTTCCTGTTTGCCCAACCATTATGATATTACTTTTTTGTATTTCAATATCCTCTTCGTCTTGGTGTTGTAATAATCTTTTATAGTGATTATACACTGCCACAGAAAGCACTTTTTTTGTATATTCTTGTCCTATAACATATTGGTCAAGAAACTCTTTGATTTGAAGAGGTTTTTTCAGTAAAATATCTTCATCAAGTAATTCTCCTTTTTGAGCTTTTTGGCTTTCAATTTCTGCCATCCAAATATTATAGGCTTGCTCGACACAATAATTACAAATACAAGTATCTGTGTATAAAGCACTTGAAATCAAAAAAACATCTCTTCCTCCTATTCGTCCACAGAACGAACATTCATTAGCATTTTTACTCATAATTATTTTCCTCGAACAAGTACTTCATCAATCATTCCAAAAGTTTTAGCCTCACTAGCAATCATCCAATAATCACGATCACTTTGTTGAGTTACTTTTTCAATAGGTTGCCCTGAATGATGAGCTATAATTTGTGATAATTCGTCTTTTATTTTCAATATTTCACGAGCATTAATTTCGATATCACTCGCTTGCCCTTGAGCCCCTCCAAGTGGCTGATGAATCATTACACGAGAATGTGGTAAAGCAGAGCGTTTACCTTTGGCTCCAGCACAAAGAAGAACAGCCGCCATAGAAGCAGCCAACCCTGTACAAATAGTTGCTACATCTGGTTTTATAAATTGCATTGTATCATAAATTCCTAATCCTGAGTACACCTCTCCACCAGGAGAATTGATGTATATTTGGATATCTTTATGAGCATCAACACTTTCTAAAAATAATAATTGGGCTTGTATAATATTTGCTACTTGCGAATTCACATCTGTCCCAAGAAAAATAATTCTATCCATCATAAGACGAGAAAAAACATCCATTTGAGTAACATTCAAATGTCTTTCTTCCATAATATAAGGCGTCATACTACTTACGATTTTGTCGTAATACATACTATTGATACCCTTTTTAGAGATAGCAAATTTTTTAAATTCTTTTGATAAATCCATATTTTTTATTTAAAAATAGTTTTTGAAAATATTTTTATAATAAAAAAGCGTAAAAAATTGTCTTTCACGCTTTTTTATATTCTATAATAATTTTTCAGGAATAATTATTTTGAAAATTCAATTTCTTCAAACTCTTTAAAAGTAACTGTTTTTTTGTTAACTTTTGCAGTTTGTTTATAAAAATCCAATAATTTTTTACCTAAAAGCTCTCTATAAAGTCTATCAACTTCATTTCTATTTTTCAGTATATTTGCTGTAAAACCTTTTACTTGCTCATCTGTAGGCTCTGCAATACCATAGTTTCTGAAGTAATTTTTAACTGCATCTTCTGCAAATGCATTAAGCTCTTCATTAGAAATATTCAAATTGTTTTCATTCACAATTTTACTTTCAATAAGTTGATAACGAAGACCTTTTTGAGAACGCTCAAATTCTTTTTCTGCTTCTTCCTCTGTCAATTCTTTCTCCCCAGCTGTACGTAACCAACGTTTTAAGAAAGCCTCTGGAAGCTCTATTTGAGTTTCATCTACTAAAGTATTAGTTACATTGTCTAAAAATTGTTGATTAGCATAAGCTTCAAACTGATTTTTCAGACCTTCTTCTATTTTAGCTTTCAATTCATCTTCTGAAGTTACTTCACCATTTGGAGCAATTTTCTTGAAAAAGTCTTCATTTAGCTCTGCCGATTTTATGTCTTGAATTGCCTCAATAGTAAAAGTTACTTCAATATCTAAATGATGAACCTCATCATGAGAAACACCTAAAGCGTGCATTAAAATATGAGCATCAACAAATAAATCTTTTGTTTGAAGCTGAACTTGATCTCCTACTTGTTTACCTTCAAGAGATTTTAACCCTTGTTTAGAAAGTTTTGAAGCATCAAAAGAATAATTTTTATCTATATTTCTAGCTTCATTAAAGAAAGTACCTGTTATATGGCTTTTTTCTCCAATTTTTTCAGCAGGAACAAGTTCTCCTTGCTCAGCAAGAATACGTTCTACTTGCTCTTGAATATCTTCTTTGGTTGGAGTTATTTCATACAACGTAAATCCATCTTTTGGAGAAAGATTAACTTCGAATTTTGGTGCCAAACCTATCTCAAAATCAAACACAAGAGTATCTGCATCCCAGTTTACATCTGTTTGTTTTGGAAGAGGATTTCCTAAAATATCCAATTTTTCAGAAGTAATATAGTTATGAATTGCTTCTTGTATTAATTTATTTATTTCATCAACTTGTATAGCTCTTCCATATTGTTTTCTTATCATTCCCATTGGGATATGCCCTTTACGAAAACCTGGTACACTAGCATTTTTTTTATAATTATTTAGGGCATTTTCTACTTTTTGACTATAATCTGCCTTTTCAATAGATACGGAAAGTACCGCATTTACATTGTCTATTTGCCTGTCTCTTATACACATCTCCGAGCCCACGAGACCGTACTAG
>CALFOY010000249.1 GCA_937919265.1 uncultured Capnocytophaga sp.
AAGTCACATACTCGCTTCCAAGTATTCAGCGACTTTAGCTTGTGCCCAATTCAAAATTCACAATTCCCCTCGCACTATTTAAAGTGCTTTATAGGCTTAAAAAACACTTATCTCTATGGTGTATAAAGGAAAATAATAGGCTAGTATTTTGTATTATGTTGATTTTTAATGTGATAAAATTTTAACAACACATTTGATACATTACCACTTAGTCTATACACCTTATTATTCAATAATAAATTCAGTATTTGAAAGCTCTAAATGATATGTATTCTCCATATATTCTATTAGACTTTCTATTGGATGAAACTCAATTGTTTTTATTTTTCGAGCCTCTACACTATTTTTAAACTCCTCATTACAATAAAGAAAAGTTCTTAAAAAAGATTGATAAATGAAGAAAATAGGTTTTGTGCCCAATAGGTTTTTTGAGAAAACTATTCTTATAGAACCTTTTATTTCAGCTCTTGGAAATCTTTCCCCTACATTTATATTTGGAAGTCTAGTTTTTATAAATTCTGATTTTTCGAAATTAATAGCTTGTACGTCTTCTTGAATAGTAATAAAGTAATAACTCTTTCGAGAATTTACCTCTCCATCTCTGTTAAGCATTACAACAGGAGTAAAAAGATACTTCATCGGATTGTCTGCATCCATAATCTCCTTAAACTCTTCTGAAATGATAAAACCATTTGATGTATCACAATAATCAAAATCCAATAGTCTATGCTTATTGATAAGATAAAGTTTTTCAGGAAGCTGAGTTAAATTCATCCAACCTGTACGCCATATATCATTATCAAGTACAGGAGGAAGAGTAGAACCTTTGTATTCTTCCCTTGGAATAAATCGTGTGTGTAAAATCCCATCTAAGTAGATAGGAGTCCCCTTTGCCTTAGTATTAGGCACCATAAAATAAATCTGATTCATACTTTATATATTTATGCAAGTGTTTTACTTCCCCCCGCTGGCGCGAGCGTGTCTCTATTGCCCCTAATTCACTGCCTAATTAGTAACAGAGCTTGAAGCTCTCTACTTTCTTAGCACAAGCTTGAAGCGAGATATGTGACTCGCGCCAGCGAGGGGGTATTGATATTTTAACAACACATCTAATATCTTACCTATTATACATTCAGCGTTAGTTTAGCCCATCCTGCATTTCTGGCTTTCTCCTTGTCGAGAGGGGTAAAGCCTTTCTTTGTTTTTTTGATAGGGATTAAAGATAAAATGGTTACTTCATCATCTATATCTTCTTCCTCCTCTTCTTCCTCTTTGGTTTTATTCCAAGTAACATCACTTACGTAAAATCCTGCCAAGCCTTCAGGCGCTGTAAGGGTATTGAAAGGAGGGGTGTCTAAGAGCAGATAGTCCCCTTCTTTGATAGACTTTCCGCTTTGTATCAAGGCAATGGCTTCTTTTAAGAAATGTATGGGGAAAAGATTAGTGCCTTTGGTATTATAAAAGTTCCAGTATTCAGGCAATACAAGGCATAACTCTATCATTGGTTGCTGTAAGGCATACAAGCCAAAAGTGAAGAGTACTCTTCTCTTTATCTTGCTTGCTTGTACCATTTTTATAGCAACATTTCCTCTATTTTCTATATCTAAAGGAAAGATTTTGCCTAACTGCACAGTGATATAAGTGAGTATGCCAACTCCCTCAATGGGGTTATCTACCCAATCAGGGAGCTGAGAAAGCGCCTTCGCTCCTTTACTTTTCAGTAATTGTTCTATTTCTTTAAAAGGTTTCGCGTAGTCTAACGGTAATGTTCCCAACTTTCGGTGCATTCTATTCACATTGGCATTGTGCTCTATGAGAAGTTTTACAATATCTGTATGTCCTTCCATTGCAGCACACATTAAGGGAGAAAGCAAGTCGGTATCTTTCCCATCTACTTTTGCATTATGAGATAAAAGCCACTGAACCGTCGCTATGTTTCCATAACCAGCAGCTTCTCCCAATGGCGATAAGTAGCCCTTATCAGATAAGTCGATGTCAAATTTCACTTTCGAGTAAAGCCAATCTAACATTTCAGGATTGCCAAAAGCAGCCATAGAATGCAAAGCTGATTCTAAAACATCTTTATAATCTTCAAAGAATAAAGAAGGCTGTGCGGCATAAATCTTTTTTAATTGAGGTAGATTATTTTGCTCTATAGCCTCTACTACATCGTTAAATTTGTACATAACTTTTATAGATTATTCTCATTAACCTTACAAACATTGTCGTATGTTTGCCCCCCCGCTGGCACAAGCTGCAAGCTTGCGCCCAATTCACAATTCATAATTCCCTTTACATTATCTAAAGCCATTATAGGCTTGAAAAACTCTTTTTTCTAAGGTGAGTAAAGGAAATAAAGGTTTAGTTCTTTTGTATTGTATTGATTAGTAAGTTGTTACTATTTTAACAATACATCTGGAACATTGCCCATTACCCCCCAATCTAATCCTTTATTCAATAATAAATTCAGTGTCTGAAAGTTTTAAATGAAAAGCATTTTCCATAAATTCGATAAGCTTTTCTATTGGATAAAACTCAATTGTTTTGATTTTTTGAGCCTCTACACTATTTTTAAACTCTTCATTGCAATAAAGAAAAGTTCTTAAAAAAGGCTGATAAATGAAGAAAATAGATTTTGTTCCTAATAGTTTTTTATTAAAAACTATTTTTGGAGCTCCTATTATTTCAGCTCTCTGAAATCTTTCCCCCACTTCTATATCTGGTGGTCTAACCTCTATGAATTTTGATTTATCAAAATCAATAGCTTGTACATCTTCTTGGATAACTATAAAAAAATAGTTTTTTCGAGAATTTACTTCTCCATCTCTATTGACCATTACAACGGGAGTAGAGATATATTTCATTGGATTGTGCTTATCCATAATCGCTTTCAACTCTTCTGAAATGATAAAGCCATTTGATTTATCACAATAATCAAAATCTAATAGCCTATGCTTGTTGATAAGGTAAAGTTTCTCAGGAAGTTCGGTCAAGTTCATCCACCCTGTACGCCACTTGTCATTATCAAGAACGGGAGGAAGTGTAGAGCCTTTGTATTCTTCTCTTGGAATAAATTGTGTGTGTAAGATCCCATCTAAATAAATGGGAGTACCCTTTGCGTTTCTATTACGCGTCATAAAATAATATTGATTCATATTCTTAAATATTTAAGCAAGTGTTTTACTCCCCCGCTGGCGCGAGCGTGTTGCTCGTGTCTCTATTGCCCCCAATTCACTGCCTAATTAGTAACAGAGCTTGAAGCTCTCTACTTTCTTAGCACAAGCTTGAAGCATGGCAAATAACTAATTATTATGGTGGAATTTCATTAATCTAAGTATTTTACCCAATAAAGAATCTGCTTTCATATCAACTTCTTTTGATTTGTTAACCATATTTGAAAATGCAAGAAAGACAAGAAAACTTTTTAATACAGCATTATCAATAGCAATGGTTATCAAAGGTTTATTGTATTGTATTAATACAAAGTTAGAAATAAATAAATATAATAGATAAACAAAATAAATGAAGAAAATTATATTGCTCTTCTGCACAACATATAGAGCTAATTCTTCTTGAAATTCTTCATATTTATGATTTTCCCAATTTCTTAATGGGCTTCTCTTAATTATCCATTGTATATATTTTCCTCCATAAGTACCAATAATGGAACTAAGAGTAAATACAATAAAAATAGATGTCTCTATAGAAAGATTTACAGAAAACAGAAAGATAGAAGATAGCACTATTATTATTGGAGGAATAATAGAATAAACTATTAATAACAAATAACTAAGAAAGATGATGACTATAGGGTTAATAAAAAAGGCTAATAAAAAAGGGATTGAAAAAACATCTTTAATAAAGATTAAAATTTTATTTTTTCTATAATTAATAATTTCTTGTAGGATTAAATATGTGATGATATATACAGTAAAAAAGCATAGAGATTTTATAATACCAAATTTCACGTATAGATAGCCTA
Source organism: uncultured Capnocytophaga sp. (assembly GCA_937919265.1). Classification (GTDB taxonomy): domain Bacteria; phylum Bacteroidota; class Bacteroidia; order Flavobacteriales; family Flavobacteriaceae; genus Capnocytophaga. The sequence continues at coordinate 3,983 of CALFOY010000249.1, forward strand.
TAAATGAAATTATAGAAAATCCAAACAAGAGGATTCCAAATATAATTAAAAAAATAATTGTTCTGTTACTTAATTTGATATCAGATAGCCGATTTACAAAACTTTTTGTCTCTATGACCTTTCTACGATTGGGGCTTAAACATTTTTGAGGTGTTTTTATAAACTCACAATAGGTACTTTTTTGATTATCTTTAGATGTATGATATTTTAGTTCATACTCTAAGATGTCATTATTTGATAGTAGTACCAACATATAAGTACCTGTCACAACTCCATAAGTACCTTTTGTTTCCATGTAAAATTTGCGTTTTTTTTCATAAATATCTTCACCTAACTTCTTTATGTCATTATGTAATCGTAAACTAACATTCTTATTCATCATATATTCCTCTACCTTTTCATTGTATTTCAATGGATAAAAAGCCCAATATATCAAAATGAAAAAGAAAGAAAATGATAATATAATCAGAGAATGATAACTATAAAAATATAAGTATTCAAATGATATAACTCCAATGAAAGCCAATAATACTATGATAATTATATAAGGTTTTTCCATAACATCCCTCATATTATAACAAAAACAAAGATTCCCTTCTTTATTTTTCCAAGTTCTTATATTTCTATATTGTTTATTCAATTTATTAATATAATTTTTGATTTTTGTTGATATCTTTTCCTTATATTCATTCCTTTATTAGTGTATTTCTTATAATTCACACCCCAGCGGTTTCCATACTACTTCAGCACCTTGCAGGAGGCAGGCTATATAAGGGAATATGTTGGGTTCTTGTGTCATAGGTTGTTATTTGTGTTTCGTTTTTAATAGCTTAGCTGTGTTTTTCTCTAATGCTTTTAAACTCTCTAAATAGGATTGTTCTACGGGCGACAGTGTGCGTGCTTCATAAGCTCGGTACTCTTGTATTGCTTTCTGCTCGGCCTGTTCGTGACTGACAGTCCCTGCTCCTTTCAATACTCCTTTGCCGTAATTGGCTGAAAATTTATCCAATTCATCCACCCAATCTTGCATATACATAGGACTTTGTGTTTGTGCTTTAAGCTCTGCCAAATCAAAAAAGGCAGAAACAAGACGGTTTAAGCGGAATAGTTCTTCTTCTGAGAGGTAATTCTTTGCTATTTTAGCCTCGTTTAGGGTAGGTAAAGCTCCTTTAAAAGTTGTAAGCCCCATAAAATCCTTAGTACTATCTGCTCTGCGATAGATCAGTTCAGCTGATGTTTGCTCGCTACAGGCATAATGCAGTTTGTTTTGTACTATTTTGAAAAAAGTAAGGGTTATTTCACTTTTAGGGTTGTAATCCCTACTGGTGGCATACAAATCGAGCACTTGGCGGTATAGCGCTTTTTCACTTGAGCGGATATCACGTATTCTATTGAGAAGCTCTTTCCAATAATTTCCGCCTCCATTCCCTTTTAGCCGCTCATCATCCATCGTAAAACCTTTTATAATGTATTCTTTTAACCTCTCGGTAGCCCATTGCCTAAAACGTGTTCCTTGTACAGACCTGACACGATAACCTACTGAAATAACAACTTCTAAGTTGTAATGTTTTACTTCTCTTTCTTGAGTTTTTCCATCTATAGCACCGTGTTGAGTGGTATGTCGGAAATTCCGACAAACCACTTTTTCATCTAACTCCCCTTCCTCAAAAATATGAGAAATATGTTCTGTTATGGTAGTGCGTCCCTTTCCAAACAATGTAGCCATCTGTTCTTGTGTAAGCCACACCGTCTCACTTTGAACCTTTACATCTATCTGTACTGCACCATCTTCACGCTGGTAAAGAATGATATCTCCTTTTTGTCCTTCCATAATGTTTTAGTCTTTAATTTTCTAATTTTCTCAATATTATTCCTATTTCACCTTATAAAAGACCTGCTATATAAATGAATATTTTTAACTCTTGTGTCATTGGGCTACTCTTACAGTTATACAAATAAAGCTCCACCTACTTCATTAGATATCTTCGAAATAGCATTTTGTAGTTCTTCACATTGTTATTTACTTGACACTATAGTTCTATGCTTTGAGAGACAAAGATACATAAATATTTTGGATCTCCTTTGTTTTTCTCTTAAATATCTCTCCTTAGGAATAAAACAACTGCCTTATTAAGTAATGAAGAAGAGATTAAGGCTTTATCTAATAGTAAAGGTTAATATTTAGGTATTTTGTAAGAAAGAAAAATAAAAAGGGAGCTCTCTAAAAACTCCCTCCCTATTGAAAAGTTTTACAACCTTTCAGAGGCTTGTGTGTGAATAGTTTGCCATATATAAACTACCAAAATTTAAGACTTTTAGAGATTGCCTCAAAGTATTTTTAATAAACACTATGCCCTCGCTTCGTGTTTAGTTCCTTTCCTAAATCATTATCTTTCCAACTATAAAACCAATTCGATGAATATTCTGACAATTCCTTGAGAGTATTATATTTGTCTGTCTTTGGAGTATTTTCATTCTAAAATTGGATGTTATTTAAGATTTTTATTCTAAATTTTTCTACTTCATCATCTGAACTCTCAATATACGGACAAGTTAAAACATCCCCTTTTGTCAGTCTGTTATCTAGGCTATAATCCCTATATACCAATACCTACACGGATTATATACCGTCCAAAAGAAACTCCCTCTCTACTTTTTGCCCTCATCAAAGTAATTGGAGCTATCAGTGTACTCCAATAGACTTCTATTTGAGAAATATCGGTAAAAAGGGTTTGACAAAAGTCTAAAAAGAACTTACCCTTATCAAAAATAGTTTTTCCACACATAAATGAATGAGGAGGATCTAAAAAAGCATACACAAAACCTATTTTCCCCTTATCTTCTTGATCAATAGTGAGTGCATTTTCAACCACTTATTTTTCATTGTAGTAGAAATATAGGTCGTAGCCTTTAGTTCTAGGGTTAAGTAAATTATAACTGAGTATTTTTATCCTTCCGCTCACCTCTTCATATTGCCAGCCCATAAAGTCTTGGACAGAAATCTCCTTACCAGAGTCTTTAAGAACGTTAAAATCGTAGTTCATCGTAAAAAGTTTCTTACGATTTATTTTAGATTTAGCCGCTATATGGTCAAGACGCGTATTTGCTTCTTCTGCTACCGAAATAAGAGTCTGCTGGGCTACTGCCAAATACTTCTGATAAGGCGTATCGTACTGCTCCATATCCAACTGAAAGATACGAAAGTCTATCACACCGCCTTCCCGTTCGTAGGCTTTATACTTTTCTATAAACTTAGGTATGTCTATAGTTGTCATTTTAATAACCTATCAAATACATTAGCATTACATTTGTACTGATTCATCAAGCCATTTAGTAAACCAAGAGATGAAAGATACTCTTTCTCCTTTTTCATTCAATAGAGGTTTTAATCCTCCGTAATCAATTCTTCCATCAAGCCACATATTGCCATATTCTTCACCATTTACAACTAATAAATAAGTAGCTCCATGTCCTATATGACAAATTTGCAAACAACCTGTGATATGATTAGTACTCATATACTTCTCTAATACTTCATCATCAGGGCGTTCACCCCCATCCCAGTCAATAGCATCAATCCATTCATCTTCATCCCATTTTTCATTATAAGGGAAAGGCTTAGATAGATTAATTGCTGGATTATCTCTAAGTTTAAAATCAAACATTGACTCTTGCAAAGAAAGTAATCCTTGCCTTGGACCTATACAACCATTTCCTATTTTTGTTATAAATTCTCTATAATCTTTAGGAAGTATTATATTGTTCTTTTTTTCTATTTCAGAAACTTCATCTTCAGAAATCGTAGAGTTTATAAATACCTCTTTAGGAACAATTGATTTTAAAGTGTTTGGATGTGCTAATAAAAATAGCATCTTTTTTTTAATATAATCTATTTGCATAATAATTTATTGAGGTGTTAAAAAATTTCTACAGTCATTATTTCTTTTATTTATACATCAAAATAAGTAAACACAAACTTAGGCAAATGTTCAAACAAAGGATAATCGCCTACTATAAGCCCTATACATTCATTTTTATCATCATATACACAAGCCTCTACCACAAGTTTATTCATCTTTTTATCTTTATACAAG
>CALFOY010000250.1 GCA_937919265.1 uncultured Capnocytophaga sp.
TCAGAGGTTTTTATTTTTATAAAAAAGCATAAAATTAAACTTTAACATATTTTTTATTATTTTCTTTCTTTTTTACTTGTGTAGGTTGCGAAAAAGTTAGATATTTGCAAGACTTTTTCTATTTTTAGAAATGGAAATTATTTTATAGTTATGAATAAAAATCTTTTATTTGTTTTTGCTTTATTTGTTGGAGCGTTTGCTTATTCTCAAAAAGGAACAAATTCACCTTATTCTTATTATGGTTTAGGTACAACACGCTTTTCAGGAAATACAGAAAATGCTTTGATGGGAGGCATAACAGCCTATTCAGATAGCACTCGTGTAGATGTGCGTAACCCGGCTTCTTTGGGGAAATTGTTATTTACAACATATTCTCTTGGCGTAGCAGCAGACTTTCGTACAATAAGTACTAATGCTGAGTCATATGGTACAAAAACAACAACTATTGATTATTTGTCTTTATCTTTCCCTGTTTATAAAAAAATAGGAGTTTCATTAGGGTTGTATCCATATTCTTCTGTGGGGTATAAATTATCTTCATTACAAACAACAAATGGAGTTAATCAAGCGCTTTCTTTTGAAGGGAATGGAGGTTTGAACCGAGTTTATATAGCTACAGGTTATGAATTTTATAAAGGATTGAGAATAGGTGCAAGTGTTTATTTCAATTTTGGTAAAACTGATATTGAAAATTTGCATCAAGTACAAGGGGCTACTTATTTGACACGTGAGCAAAGTACATCTTCATTAAAAGGCACGAACTTCAATTTTGGAGTTCAGTATGATAGGAAAATTTCTGATAAATTATCTTTATCAACAACATTGTCTTATTTGCCTAAAGCAACTTTGACTTCAGATAATACTCGAACATTATCTACATTGCAATATAATTCACAAGGTTCTCTTTTAGTAAAAGAAAGCCAAAGTATAGATTTAGGAAGTAATGCTAAAACAGAATTAACACTTCCTTCTCAGCTTAATGTAGGTTTTGGAGTAGGAGAGGAGTTGAATTGGTTTGCTGGCTTTGATTATACTTTAATTAATAATAATCAGTATAGTAACCCTTTCATTACATCAACTTTTGTAGATTATGAAAAAGGATATAAATTATCTTTAGGAGGGTTTTATTTGCCTGATTATAAATCTTTTACGAGCTATTGGAAAAGAGTAGTGTATAGATTAGGTTTTTATTATGAAAATACAGGAATTTCACTTAAAAATGAAGATATTACAGATTTTGGCATATCTTTTGGTATGAGTCTTCCTGTGAGAGGATTTTCAAATATTACAGTAGGAGCTATTTACGGAAATAAAGGTACTTTGGCTCAAAATTTAATTAAAGAAAATTACATAGCTATAAAAATAGCTCTGACATTAAATGATAAATGGTTTCAAAAATCGAAGTATAACTAAAAAAAGAGATTAAAATGAAAGGAAAATTAGTGTTATCGGTTGTAACATTCAGTTTTGCCGTGAGTGGTTTTGCTCAAAAAGAAGAATGTACAGCAAATTTATCCACTTTTTATGAATTTGCAAGAAATAAAAATTACAAAGATGCTTACACTCCTTGGAAGCAAGTGTATGATAATTGTCCAGAATTGAATAACGCAACGTTTGTTTATGGAGAATTTATATTGAAAGATAAACTGAAAGGTGAAGCTGATAAAAATAAATTGGTTTCAACAATGAATGATTTTTATCAAAAATATAATCAGTTTTTCCCTCAAAAATTCTCAGAAACAGATAAATATATAAGACAAGCACTACTTTTGATAGAAGAGAAAATAGGAACTCCTTCAGAGATTAATTCTCTTTTAGAAAAAGCTTATAAATCAGACAAGGATAAATTTAATGATGAACTTGCTATATATCAATATTTTGCAACAACAGTAGATTTATATAATGAAAGCAAAAAAACACTTCAAGATGTTTTTGATAATTATGACTTGGTAACAGAAAGAATTGAAGTGGAAAATAATAAATTATCAGATGTTTTAAATGAATTATTACCAAAAGAAGAATCAAATTCTTTGACAGATAAAGAAAATAGAACACTACAAAGAGTTCGTACTCGCGTAAATAATTTGAGTAATATTGCTGAGAATATAGATGCAAAATTGGGTAAATTAGCAGATTGTGATAACTTAATTCCGCTTTATGAAAAATCTTTTGAAGCGAATAAGGATAATATTGCTTGGTTAAATGCTGCTGCAGGAAGAATGAATGATAAAGACTGTACAACAAGTCCTTTATATGTTAAATTGGCAGAGCGTTTGTATCAATTATCTCCTTCAGCTTCATCAGCTCTTTATCTTGGAACAATGAAAGAAAGACAAAAAAATACTGCAGAAGCTGTAAAATACTTCACACAAGCAGTTGATTTGGAAACAGATAAATTGAAAAAAGCTACTTATTTAGTAAAAATAGCTTCTAAATACTCAGGAAGTACAGCGGTAAGTTATGCTCAGAAAGCATTATCTTTCAATCCTTCTTATGCAAAAGCTTATGAAATAATAGCTAAAACATATGCAAATTCTGCAAACGAATGTGGTTCTACAAAGTTTGAAAAACAAGCTGTTTATTGGCTTGCCGCATCAACAGCTCGTAAAGGAGGTTTAGAAAATTTAGCAAGTTATTATGATAAGTTAGCTCCTACAAAAGCAGATATTTTTAGTTCCGGAATGGCAGGAAAAACAGTTACCTTAAAATGCTGGATAGGCCAATCTGTAAAAGTACCATCTTTATAATGAATAAATTACAAAAATTACTAAGAAACATTGCAGCGCTTATGAGCGTTGCTTTGTTTTTTTCGTGTAATGACGAAATACGAACAATTAAACAAATAGAAACGCATAAGTTTCCTACAGGAGAAGCTCAAGATTTTCAACTTATTTACACAGATTCTACAAAAATTAAAGCAATACTGGAAAGTCCTTTAAATTTAGATTTTACTAATCAAAAATTCGCATATATGGAATTTCCAAAAGGTTTAGAAATTACTTTTTTTGATAATCAGAAAAATAAAAATATTATTAAATCCAATTACGCTATTTATTATCTTCCTACTCAAATAGTAGAACTTCGAGATAGTGTCCAATTGATAACTTACAATGGTAAATTATTGAAAACAAATCAGTTATTTTGGCAAGAGAGCTCAGATTGGGCTTTTACAGAAGAACCTTTCTCTTATATAGACACCCTACAAGGAAGTATAACTAAAGGGATAGGAATGGATTTTGATAAAAATTTCTCTCAGCTTAAAGCTCATAAAATAACAGGAATTTTACCGATAAAAGACTAAAAATAAAATTTGTTTATATGTATAAAATTGTTTATTTTTGTGCATAATTTTATATATTTATCTTAAAAATCAATATGAGAGTATTAATGATTATTATGTATATCTTGATATTATTATTTTCTTTATATCAAATATTTTTCTTTTCAGGTAAAAAATACATATTTATAGGAGCTGTTGTTATAGCTTCTTTTAGGTTGATAATTTTGCTATTGCAAAAAAAGTAGTAATAAATGGAGTATCCCATATATATATCGGTTATCATTATATTGGTAACTTTGGCACTTTCAGCTTTTTTTTCAGGAATGGAAATCGCTTATGTGTCTTCTAATAAAGTTCAGTTAGAAATAGAAAAAAAAGAAGGAGGTTTTATAGGTAATATTTTAGAAAAATTAACTCAAAAACCTTCAAAATTTATAGCAACAATGCTTGTTGGGAATAATATAGCATTGGTTGTTTATGGCTTTGAAATGGGGAAGGTAATTCTTAATTTTTTTCCTGTTTCATTTCATAATATTTTATGGCAAACAATAATTTCAACTTTGATTATTGTAATAACAGCTGAATTTTTACCCAAAGTATTTTTCCAAATTTATGCAAATACCTTGTTAAAGGTACTTTGTCCTTTTGTTTATTTTTTCTATATTATCTTTTCTCCGATATCTAATTTTGTTATCTGGATATCTGATACTGTTTTGCGTGTTTTCTTTAAAACACAAGGAGATACTAGTCATTTTACATTCACTAAAACAGAATTGGAGGATTATATTTCTGAACAAATAGAGAATATGTCTGAAACCAATGAGGTGGATTCTGAAGTGCATATTTTTCAAAATGCTCTTGGCTTTTCTCAGGTTAAAGCCCGTGATGTGATGAAGCCACGAACAGAAATAGTTGCAATTAATATAAATGAAAGTATAGAAAAGTTAAAAGAGCTTTTTATATTAACAAAATTTTCTAAAATAATTGTTTATCAAGGCAATATAGATGAGGTTGTAGGATATGTGCATTCATTTGAGCTTTTTAAAAATCCTAAACATATCAAAGATATTCTTAGACAAGTTATAAGTGTGCCAGAAACAATTTATATCTCAAAAGTTTTAGATATTTTTACAAAAAAACATCAAAGTTTAGCGATTGTTTTTGATGAATATGGGGGGACTTCTGGAATGATATCTCTTGAAGATATTGTAGAGGAACTTTTTGGAGAAATAGAAGATGAGCACGATAAAACCATTTTAAAAGAACTTCAAATTTCTGAAAAAGAATATGTTTTTTCGGCTCGTTTAGAAGTAGATTATTTGAATGAAAAATATAAATTAGAACTACCCGAAAGTGAAAATTATGAAACTTTGGGAGGGTTAGTTGTTGATATTTCAGAGTCTATTCCTCAGAAAAATGAGCAAGTAAGTATAGATAATTATCGCTTTTTAGTAGAAGAAGTTGCTGAAAATAAGATACTTACTATTAGAGTTTTTATAGAATAAAAAAAATAAACTAAAAGCAAAAAAATATTTTTTCATTTGAGAAAAAAATAGTATTTTCGCCTTTTGTAAAAAAGAAAGTAAATTAAATAAAAATGGCAGTTCTTGAAAAAATCAGAAAACGGACTTTTTTTCTAATCCTTGTTATAGGATTAGCACTTTTTGCATTTGTAATTTCAGGTGTTTTTGATAGAGGGAAAGGGCAAATTCCTCCCGATATTGGTTCAGTAAATGGAGAAAAAATACCATATACAGTATTTTCTACACAAGTGGAAAATACAAATCGTAATATGGGAGCATCTGGTATTGGGTCTATGTACATTGTCAATATGCTTTGGCAACAGATGGTACAGGCAAAAATTCTTGACCAACAATTCAAAAAATTAGGTATTTCTATTGGAAAAGATCAGGTTTCAGCTATCGTAGCTCAATCTCCTGCAATAGCGCAAGATCCTCAGTTTCAGAATGCAAATGGTGCATTTGATCCTAATAAATTTGCTCAATTTATTGCTACATTAAAAACAACTAACCCAGCAGGATATAGCCAATGGCAAGCACAAGAACAATCATTAGTTGAAAGTGCAAAACGTGATGTTTATCTTTCTCTTGTAAGAGCAGGCTTGGGCGCAACTGCAGCAGAAGGAGAAATGGCTTATCATCAAGAGGCTGATAAAGTAGATATTAAGTATGTAACACTTCCTTATAGCTCAATTGAAGATAAAAATATAGCTATTTCTGATGATGAAATAAAAAATTATGTAAATAAACATAAAAAAGAATTTGAGCAAGAAGATATGCGTAATATTCAGTTTGTAGTGCTAAAAGAAGAGGCATCACAAGCTGATAAAGATGAAATTCGTACAAGTTTGTTAGCTCTTAATCAACCAAGAATAGTATATAATAAATCAACTCAGTTAGATGAAACTTTACCTGGTTTTGATAAATTAGAAGCTAATAAAGTACCAGAATTTGTTAATGAAAATTCTGATGTACCTTATGATAGTTTGTATATTAGTAAAGAGAAACTACCTATTTCAGTAGCAGAACAATTATATGATATGCCTATTGGTGAGGTATTTGGTCCTTATGAAGATGGACAAACTTATAAATTGTCAAAAATGATGAGCAAAATAAGTAATGCAGAAGTGAGAGCAAGTCATATTCTGATAGCTTATCAAGGTTCTTTGCCTTCAAATACAACAATTATTCGTTCTAAAGAGGAAGCTAAAACCAAAGCAGAGGATATTTTATCAAAAATAAAAGCGGGTGAAGATTTTTCTAAATTGGCAAGTGAAAATTCTGATGATATATCTAATGCAAGTAATGGAGGAGACCTTAACTTTTTCTCTCGTGGAATGATGGTGCCTGCATTTAATGATTATGTTTTTACTCATAAAGTAGGAGATGTTGGGCTTGTAGAAACTAATTTTGGTTTCCATATTATTAAATTAACAGACCAAAAAGAAGGAGTTCAGTTGGCTACAATTGTTCGTAAAATAGAGGCTTCTGATGTTACTCGTAATGAAATATTCAATAAAATAGCTAAGTTTGAATTAGATGTAACTCATAATCCAACAAAATTTGTTGAATTAGCAAATTCTGCTTCTCTTTCTGTACTTCCTGCTGATAATTTGCAAGTTTTATCAGAAGATATTCCAGGGCTTGGAGCTAATCGTACTTTAGTTCGTTGGGTATTTAATGATGAAACAAAAGTAGGAGATGTTCAAAAATTTGATATCAAGGAAGGATTTGTTGTTGCTCAATTAACTAAAAAAATACAAAAAGGATTGGCTTCTGTTGCAGATGCACGCTCTATTGTGGCTCCTATTTTGATTAAAGAGAAGAAAGCAAAACAACTTTCTGAGAAAATGAAAGGTAAAACATTAGATGAAATTGCAAATGCTGTTGGACAACAAAATATAAGATTGGGAGAAGGACTTACTATTAAAAATCCAATTCTGATAGGAGAAGGGAGAGAGCCAAATGTAGTAGGTGTAGCTTTTGCTCTTCAACCAAATAAAATTTCTAAACCTATTGAAGGTGAAAATGGTGTATATATTATTGAGGTTACTAAGAAAGAAATAGCACCTGCTTTACCTAATTATAGTAGTTATACAAATGTTCTTCGTTCAATGAAATTAAATAGAGTAGGACAGGAGTTGTTCTCTGCATTGGAAGAATCTGCAGATATTGAAGATAATAGAAAAACTTTCTATTAATAAATTAGATTTTCATAGCATTAAAATTAAAAAAACTCTAATTGGAAATTATAAATATTTCTAATTAGAGTTTTTTTTGAATGGAATATAAAAAAAGTACCTAAATAAGGTACTTTTTATTTTTATTTACAAAGATTATTTTTGAAATTCAGCAATTACTTCTGGGGTTACTCCTACATTAGAGAATCCTCCATCGTGATAAAGATTTTGCATTGTTACTTTTCTAGTAAGGTCTGAGAATAGAGTAACTGTATAGTCCGCACATTCTTGAGCAGTGGCATTTCCAAGTGGCGACATTTTTTCTGCATAAGAGATAAAACCATCGAAACCTTTTACTCCTTGTCCTGCAGTAGTAGGTGTAGGAGATTGAGAAATGGTATTAATACGTACTTTTTTATCTTTACCAAAGAAATAACCAAAGCTACGAGCAATAGACTCTAAATAAGCTTTATTATCAGCCATATCATTATAATCAGGGAAAGTACGTTGAGCAGCAATATAACTCAAAGCTACAATGCTTCCCCATTCATTCATTGCATCATTTTTATAAAGAGTTTGACAAACTTTATGGAAAGATAAAGCAGAAACGTCCCAACCTTTATAACTAAATTCATAATTTGACTCTGTATAAGGAATATTTTTACGCACATTTACAGACATTCCGATAGAATGAAGAACAAAGTCAAGTTTTCCTCCTAAAATTTCCATAGCTTTTGTTACTAAATTCTGTAAATCTTCCATACTTGTAGCGTCAGCAGGAATAATTTCAGATTCTGTTTTTTTAGCTAATTCATTTATTTTTCCCATACGCATAGCAATAGGAGCATTGGTAAGTACAAATTTTCCTCCTTCTTGATGTACTCGTTCAGCAGTTTTCCATGCAATAGAATTTTCATCTAAAGCACCAAATATAATTCCTCTTTTACCTTTTAATAAATTGTACATAAATTTCTTTTTTTAATTGAGTTACGCAAAGATAAGGAATTTATTATGATTATCAATAAAAAATAATAATTTAGTTAAAAAAAATGAGAAACTTTAAAATAAAACAATGATAATCAATGAGTTAATATATTCAAAAT
>CALFOY010000251.1 GCA_937919265.1 uncultured Capnocytophaga sp.
ATATCAAAGCAGAGACCTTAGCCAATGAAATCCTCTTTGCCGACACTCTCCAAGGAGAAGAAGTCGCTTTTGATGATATTGTGACTAAGATCGTGGTGGAAAAGGCTTGATTTAGATAAATTTGTAAAAACTGATTTTCAGAATATATGACCATTTTCGTAAAGTTACGAAAATGGTCTATAATAAGTAAAATTAGTAAATGATATTTCAATCAAATATGATAAAAGTAACCAAAGTAGAAAAACTCTTTCCGAGTATAGAGGAAGTTTTTGAAACTCCTAAGGAATGGTTTAAGTATGTTTTCTTTCCTTTATTGACAGTGGAAATAGAGAACGAACAACAGCAAAAAAGCAAAGTACACTTTGTCTCTATGTACGCTTGTGGTTTGGCGGAGTATGAATCAGAACGTACAGACTGTAATTGGTTCTTTATACGTTTTGAAAAAGTAGAGAACAAGTATCGTTTTGACGGAGAGATGCATTGGTTGCCTAACTTTTCTGAACTGCCTCAGTGGTATCAAAACGCTGTAGAAGACTATGTTGCACACAAAGACCTTTACCTCAGTGGTGAGGAAAAACATAGTTATGACCCGTCACCCTATAAGGATAGTTTAGAGAAAAGGGAAGCAATCAGTGGGGATTATGCCACTTATATGGATACACTGCTAAGCTATTGGGTGACTCGTGATAAATACCAAGAAACGGGCAAGTTTATCGCTGATAATCACTACACACAAGGGTATAGCGGACACGAACGTGAGATATATGAGCTTACTCCCTATGATGAAGACGAAGAGACTTACGAGGATTTAGATGAATATTTGGAATATCGCTTAGATACAGAATCTTATCTCTGTGAAGAATATAATATTTCTTTAGAAGATAAGGACTATTTAGGTTATGTAATAGGATATAACTATCTAGAACATAGTGCCGATACGATTTCTCTCTTTATCTCCCCTGACGAAAAAGAAGTGTATAACTGGTTTAGCTTTAGTTAACAATTATTTTTTATAGATTAACAAAAATAATCATATTTTTGAATTGATTTTTTACACCTTAAATATTTTTTAGAATTATGAATGAAAATCACTACGCAATTATAATGGCAGGTGGCGTTGGTTCTCGCTTTTGGCCTGTAAGTACTTGGGCTTTCCCTAAACAATTTCACGATATGTTGGGCTCAGGACAAACCCTTTTACAACAAACTTATCATAGGTTAGCTAAATTTATTCCAAAAGAAAACATACTTATTTCTACTAATGAAATTTATAAAAATTTAGTTAAAAACCAACTCCCTGGAATTGATGATGAAAACCTGGTTTTGGAGCCTTCTATGCGTAATACAGCTCCTTGTATTTTGTATGCTACTATGAAAATACAAAAACGAAATCCAAATGCTGTACTTATCGTAGCTCCTTCTGACCATTGGATTGAACAAGAAGATGAATTTGAAGAAAATGTTAAAGATTGTTTTACTTTATGTGAAAGTCAAGACATTTTAATGACACTCGGGATAAAACCAACCTTCCCTAACACTGGTTATGGTTATATTCAATACAATAAAACTGACCAAAATAAAGCCAAAAAAGTACTCCAATTTACTGAAAAACCCAATTATGAAACTGCAAAACAATTCTTAAATGAGGGGAATTACTTGTGGAATGCTGGTATTTTCATTTGGCGTACTGAAAGTGTCTTAAATGCTTTCAAAAAATATCAACCCAAAATGTATGAACTCTTTGATAAAGGAAAAAAATCCTACAATACAGAAGAAGAATGGAGTTTCATAAAAGAAAATTACATAAATTCAGAAAACATATCTGTTGATTATGCTATTATGGAACCTTCTGATAATATATATGTTTTCCCTGTAGGGTTTGACTGGAACGACCTTGGTACTTGGGGTTCTCTACACGAAAAATTAGCAAAAGACTCTGATAATAACGCTGTAGTCAATGCTTTAACTCTCTTTAAAAATGCTTCAGACAATATTATCCGTACAGACACTAATAAAGTAGTAATTGTAGATGGTATAGAACATTATATTATTGTAGATACTGCTTCTGTTTTAATGATTTATCCAAAGGAAAAAGAACAAAGTATCAAACAACTTTTGGAAGAAGTAAAAAATAAATTTGGGAATAACTTATCCTAATTTTTTACATAGAAAATGAATAAAATAATAAAAATTGGTACTCGTGATAGTGAGTTAGCATTATGGCAGGCTTATTCTGTTAAAAATAAGTTAGAAAAGTTAGGCTACAAAACTGAAATTATCTCTGTAAAATCACAAGGAGATATTGTATTAGACAAACCTTTATATGAAATGGGAATAACAGGGGTTTTTACCAGAACCCTTGATATTGCTATGCTTCAAGGAGAAATAGATATTGCCGTTCATAGTATGAAAGATGTACCTACTGCCCTACCTCAAGGCATTGTGCAAGGAGCTATTTTAGAACGCGCTAATGTTAAAGATATTTTAATTTATAAAAAGAATTTAGATTTCTTATCCAAAAAAGAAGCTATAATTGCAACAGGAAGTCTCAGAAGAAAAGCTCAATGGTTACATAAATATCCTCATCATAAAGTTGAAAATTTAAGAGGAAATGTTAATACTCGATTACAAAAGTTAAATGAAAATAATTGGGATGCGGCTATTTTTGCTTTAGCCGGATTAGAAAGAATTGACAAACTACCTGAAAATCATTATGTTTTAGACTGGATGACTCCTGCGCCCGCACAAGGAGCTATTTTAGTAGTTGCTATGGAAAATAATGATTTTACTCGTGAAGCTTTAATGAAAATTAATCATCAACCTACTGAAATCTGTGTTGATATTGAAAGGCGATTTCTTCGTAAATTGGAAGGTGGTTGTACGGCTCCTATTGGGGCTTTCGCTGAAATTCAAGAAGATGCAATTCATTTTACAGGAAATTTATTTTCTCTTTGTGGAACGGAAAAAATAGAAATCTCAAAAAATATATCACTTAATTCTATTAAAAACTTCCCTGAAGAATGTGCCGAATATATTATTAATAATGGGGGTAAAAAAATATTAGATAGCATTAAAAATATTTAAATCTATTTTTTAACAATTTAAATACTACATATTGAATCAAAGAACTATAACATTAGAAATTAATCCTCAGGCTTTTTTTGGAGAACAAAATATAAATATTGAAACATTAAAAAATTATTTTTCTAAACTAAAAATTGTCGCAAGAGGAAACCAAATTATTGCTTTTGGTGAGGAAGAAATTTTAGATGAATTTGAGAAAAGATTGGAAATGCTCATCATTCATTTTGAAAAATATAATCACCTGAATAAGAATGATATAGAAAGAATATTGACAACCGATGGAAATTCACCTATATCAGAAACTTTACTTGATAAAGATTTTATAGTACACGGAGTACGTGGAAAAATTATCAGAGCACAAACGCCTAATCAACAAAGACTTATAGAGCTCATCAATTCTAACGATATGGTTTTTGCTGTAGGACCAGCTGGAACAGGAAAAACTTATACAGGTGTTGCTCTAGCTGTACGAGCACTCAAAGAAAGACAAGTAAAACGAATTATTTTAACTCGCCCTGCAGTTGAAGCAGGTGAGAATTTAGGATTTCTTCCAGGAGATTTAAAAGAAAAACTAGACCCTTATATGCAACCTCTGTATGATGCTCTCCTAGATATGATTCCTGGAGAAAAACTTAATAATTATATCGAGAATGGAATTATTCAAATTGCTCCATTAGCCTTTATGAGAGGTCGTACCCTTGACAATGCTTTTGTAATTCTTGATGAAGCCCAAAATACAACCTACATACAAATGAAAATGTTTCTAACACGTATGGGGAAAAATGCTAAATTTATCATAACAGGAGACCCAGGACAAATAGATTTACCCAAAAAAGTTAGTAGCGGATTACCTCAAGCTCTTGATATACTGAAAGATATAAAAGGAATAGGAATGCTTTATCTTGATGATAAAGATGTAGTAAGACACCCATTAGTTAAAGAAATCATAAAAGCATATAAAACAATAGAAAAAGAAGAAATATCCTAAAATTAGGATATTTCTTCTTTATGCTATTATATTAATAATCAATTCTTTAAACAAATCATAATATGAAATAGAGCCACTTTCTACTCCTTTACTTTTCATATCTGTTTCTCGAATAGAAGCTATACATTGGCTAACTTTCTTCATAGGGTAATTTTTACCCGCCAAATGATAATCTTTTATAAAATAAGGATTTTTTCCTAATAAAACAGCCAGGTCTTTATCTAATTTACTATTAGACCCGTGATATTTTAATAAATCTTCAAAATATCGATATAAATTACTTATAATTACAGTAGCTGGATTATCTCTTTGATTTTCAGAAAAATACTGAATAATTTGTATTGCTTTTAGTAAATCTTTTTTTCCTAAAGCAGATTGTAATTCAAATACATTAAAATCTTTACTAATTCCTATATTTTGCTCTATATGAGTAGGAGTTATAGTTGTACCTTTCGGAAGTATAATCTTTAATTTATTCACTTCATTAGCTATACGACTTAAATCTGTTCCTAAATAATCCACCAACATTTGAGCCGAAGTAGGTTCTATTTCAAAATTCATTTTTTTGACAAACTTATTTAACCACGCAACTACCTGATTTTCATATAGTTTTTTATCTTGTTGATAAAAAACATATTTTTTAAGCTCTTTTGCTAATTTTGTTTTTCCATCAATCTTTCCATATTTATAACAAAGCACCAGTATTGTTGTAGGACTTGGATTTTCTACATAAGGCAAAAGTTGGTTAATTGTTCGGCTAAGTTCCTGAGCTTCTTTCACAATTATTACACGATATTCTGCCATCATAGGATATTCTTTGGCATAATGTATAAGTGTATCAATTGTAATATCTTTTCCGTATATAACTTGCTGATTAAAAGCTCTTTCATCTTCTGTTAATACATTTTTTTCTATAAAATCAGAAATTGTATCAATGAAATAAGGCTCTTCACCAGCTAAATAATAAATAGGACTAAAATTCCGTTTTTTTATATCTAAAAGAATTTTTTCTACTTCTTCCATAATATTATAAATAAATTAATTTTTATTTGTAATTTTGCCAAATGCAAGAATTAAATTTTCCATTATATAAATTTCAATTTAAAA
>CALFOY010000252.1 GCA_937919265.1 uncultured Capnocytophaga sp.
TACACCACATAAAACCATAAATTACACCACATAAAACCATAAATTACACCACATATAGAGATTACATCCATTGCCGCACAAGGCTTTCCGTGATCATAAAGAAAGAAAGAAAGAAAGAAAGAAAGATAAGAGGCTATAGCCTTATTCTTTATTTTTTTATTAACTTAAACAGTTGCACTGTGCAACTGTGCGAGATATAATGTCTTTACTGTAAATAAAAGAAGGAATCATTCCTATGCTAGCAAAACTAGAAGAGAATCGTTTCCGAGATGATAGTATGTATCAATATTATCGTGGTTATCAGTCATATCATAAGGATGTGCCACCTGATATTGAAAATATTGTTCTCAGGAAATTTGATATGTTATATAGCGCAACCTGCCTGAAGGACCTTATGTCTCCACCTGGAAACAAATTAGAAAAGTTAAATCCTAAGAACAAGTGTTTGTATTCAATTAGAGTAAACTCTAAATATAGAATAATTTTTACCTATAAACATAATGAAGTAAGTGGTATTTATCTAGATAAGCACGAATACAATATCTAAACCAAAGAAAAGAATTACTGACCTCGAGGCGTGACCTTGAGGTCTAAAAAACATCTGAATAAAAAAATCTAAATAAAAACTAAAAATAAAAATTTAAGAAAAATATAAAGAAAAATTTAATAAAATTAAAAAATTAGATAGAAATATAAAGATAATATAATTATTTACTTATGAACAAAGTGTTAGACAAATCCTACCTAAAAGGTGATGTCGGGGAGAACATGAAAATGCGTGTAGCTAAAAGAAAACCTTCTACTGTAGGTGATATCCTCCTAGAAGAGTATCTCATCCCATTGAATCTCAAAATCGCTGACTTAGCCTCTATGTTAAACGTGCACAGAAATACTGTGAGTGCCATCGTAAACAACAATTCTAAACTATCATTGGATATGGCTATGAGATTAGCTAAAGCCTTAAATACAAGCGCGGAGTTTTGGTTAAACCTTCAAATGATGACCGATATTTGGTTTTTGGAAAACGACTCTAGATTCCAGGATAGTTTAGCTAGCGTAAAAACGTTAGAAGGCTTAGAAGCTTTAGAGGCCGCATAATAGAATAGATTATAAAAAGAGCCGTATTAAAATGGTTTATACGGCTCTTTTTCTTGAAAATTTGTACACCTTTGTGAAAATCTGTACACCATTTATGGCACTCACTGATAGTGAGATAAAGCTGTCCATCCTTTCAAAATCTTTACACATTAATAAGAATACTAAACTTTTAATGTGGGTGTTGTTTCCTTCAAAATTTTTACACGTTAGCGATAAATGATTTGTATACAATGACTTAATCTTTCAAGTCTTGTACGCTTTGAAATACTTTATTGATGTATGAAGCATCAGCTGAGTCTTTCAAAATTTTTACACATTCCTCATTTTCTTTAAATTCATTGATGAGTAAGTTTCTTGCGATTTCTTCTGATGGAACATTGTTTAATGCTCCATAAATAATATAGGCTTGCTCGTCAGCAGAGCTTTTTTCTGTTTCGAGATCGACTGCAAGAAGGTTTGTTTTCGTTACCCACGCAATACGCTCTTTTTCTTCAGGGCTCAATTTATCTTCTTCCGTTGTATCTTGCATTAAATGAAAGAATGGGCTGTTTGGGTTTAAGTCATAATAGCGTTTCATATAATGTCTCCTTGTCTTTATTTAGAGAAAGGCGTTACGTCATAACTCTTGTTTTAAACATAATAGAGCCTACTGCAAGTACAGGGGGATTTGGTAAATATTGGAATACAATATGGGGAAAATCCCTATCCTGCATTTCTTCTATCTAATTCCGCGGTAATATCCCTTGATAAACTACGATTTATAATTGAGGCATATTTTTTTATGACCTTAAGCCAGTTTGTTGGAATGTTAGGAAGATCATCATCAATAAATCGAGTTTTGAGAACCATATCTTCGCGCATTTTTTTTATTGCTCGATTGTAATTTTCTGTTGCCCAATCTCCCTCAGCCAAGGAGTTTTTGGCAACTTGAGGTCTATTTTTTTCTTCAAAAACACCGTAAATAATCCTGGATGAATCCGTTTTTTTAGCGGTTAAAGTTTTTGTTTTTTTAGCTAGCTTAAACTCTAAAGCGACAACCTTTCTCCCTTGTTTTAAGGGTTCAATGCTTAGTAATAGATCTGACTTTTCGTTAATCTCATTAACAGCAACCTTAATAACGAATTTATTCAACTCTCTGAATTCTTTATACTTCGTTTCAAGTTGCAAAATACGTCTCAACTCTTCAACTGATACTGTCTTATTTCTCATTCCTAACAATTTTACGGATAACTCATATATCCGTATAGAGTAATTACTTGTAAACCCACTTACGCTTAATAACTCATACTGAGTGTATCCAAGTTTTTTATCTAGTTCGAATAAATAAGGTAATACTCTCCTGCTAAATTCAAAAGATATTCTCCCTTCTCCTTTATGGTATTTTGTTCTACTTTCTATCCATCGAAACTCAGTGGTTTCATTTTCTCCCTTTAAGATAATAGACCGCTCATATAATCGTTTGGAGGCCTTTGATAACTCGGTATATGCGATTTTCTCAGATAATCCAAATGTTCTAGCATAATCCATTGCATATAAAGTTACCTTGGATTGTTCTGTGTTTCTATTATCTAACTTAGCTAGACTAAGCAATATGATACGCTGTTCAGCAATGGACAATTTATATCCGGCTTCTACAATTGGATGGGATTTTCTAATAATTAAGTCAGTCATAAGTTTAAGTTTAATTTGTGGTAGATATAAAAATAATACCACTATTACCATAAATTACACCACATAAAACCATAAATTACACCACATAAAACCATAAATTA
>CALFOY010000253.1 GCA_937919265.1 uncultured Capnocytophaga sp.
TCAAAATTTCTAATTATAAAAATTTTTCTTTCAAATGAAAAAATTGTACTTTTGCAAAAATATAATAAAATGAAAATTACCATTTTGGGTTGCCACAGTGCTAGCCCTCGAAATAATGCCCGCCCCACAGCGCAACTCTTAGAAATACGGGGGCATTTGTTTCTTATTGATTGTGGAGAGGGCACCCAAATAGCTTTACGTAACAGTGGAGCCAAATTTGCCCGAATAAAACATATTTTTATCTCTCACCTACACGGCGATCATTTTTTTGGGTTACCTGGACTTATTTCGACCTTTCAGCACTTGGGTAGAGAAGCAGAATTACACATTTATGCCCCAAAAGGAGCTAAAGAAGCCATTTTACTTTTGTTAAAATTAAGTGGCTCTCGAACTGCCTTTCCTTTGATTTTTCACGAATTAGAAAGCACTGAAAGTCAACTTATTTTTGATGATGAAAAACTTTTCATAAAAACCATCCCGTTAGACCATAGAATATATGCTAATGGTTTTTTATTTCAAGAAAAAGAAGGTGAACGAAAGCTCAATATTGATGCTGTGCAAACCTTTGGTATTGAACAATGTTATTTCCAAAATATTAAACTCGGTAAAGATGTACTTTTAGACAACGGAACTCTTATCCCGAATGAACAATTAAGCTTTCCTCCTGCTACTCCTCAAAGTTATGCTTTTTGCAGCGATACCGCCTATTTGCCTAGTATAGTGGATATTATTAAAAATGTTCGAGTATTATACCACGAAGCTACTTTCTTAGAGCATCACTTAGATTTAGCTGAAAAAACAAAACATTCTACCGCTATGCAAGCTGCTCAAATAGCACAAATGGCTAACGTTGAAACGCTCATTCTCGGGCATTATTCTTCTCGTTATTCTGATAAAAATTTGTATAAACAAGAAGCGCAAACTATCTTCAATAATGTTTTTTTAAGTGAAGATGGAAAAGATTTTATATTTGAAAATTGATAAATTCTTTTTTAATGAAAAAATTAATTTTATTATTTTTTATAGGACTATTTTCGGGGGTTGCTCAAGAAAAAATAGAACCCGAATACATAAAAACAATTATTTTTAAGGGAGAAAACTCCGATGCTCAATTGCCAATAGTTCAGTTAGGCGAGCGTTTTTCTCTTTCTTTTGACGACCTAAATGCCAATGAAACAGATTATTATTACTCTATCACACATTGTAACTACAATTGGGAACCTTCTCAACTCCTTAAGAGTGAATACCTTGCAGGAATTGATGATACAAAAATAACAAATTACACAAATTCTTACGGAACGCTTCAACCTTATACAAATTACCACTTAACTCTCCCTAATGATGATGTATCTTTCAAACTAACAGGGAATTACATTCTAGCAATTACAGATGCTGAACAGAATATAATCTTTACCCGTAGGTTTATTATTTACTCAGATATAGCAACAGTACAACTTTCTGTTATTCAGAGCCGTGATATAAAATTCTCTGACGAAAAACAAAGTGTTCAGTTTCGAATTTCTTCAAAATATTTACAATTTCAAAACCCAGAAAGTAGCATAAATATTTGTATTTTACAAAATTATCGCTGGAATAATGCTATCACAAATATAAAACCTCAATTTTTTATAGGAAATGATTTGGTTTATAAATATGATAAAGAGACTTCTTTCTATGGAGGAAATGAATATTTATACTTCGAAAATCGAGATTTACGAGTTCCTACCTCTGGAGTCATTAGCTCAGAACGCATTGATAATCAATTCTTTTCTACGTTATTTACAAATATTCCTCGCCAAGGGCTTCCTTATACTTATAATCCTGATATTAACGGAAATTTTCGTATTGTAACTGACCACGGAACTAACCCGCTCTCAGAGGCTGAATATTCTCAGGTAGAATTTAATTTATCCCCAAAAAATTATCACCCAGATGATGAAATTTTTGTTTATGGACTTTTTTCTAACAACCAACTATTGCCGATGTATCAACTTCACTACGATGCAGAGAAAGATATTTACCGAGGGAAAGTCTATCTCAAACAAGGATTTTACAATTACAAATTTGCCGTAAAACGCTCAGGGAAAGAAGATTATAACAGCATTGGTGGGAATCATTACCAAACTGAAAATAACTATACTATTATTGTATATTATCGTCCTATAGGAGAGTTGTATGATAAAGTTATAGGAATAGGTAGCCTCAATAGCACACAGGTTTCAAGATAAAAAATTTCATTCTTTTCTATGAAAATGTTAAAAAAATCATTTTTAACCAATGATTAACATCAAAATTCGTTTTTTTTTCGGAAATTAGCGTCGCTTTTCATACATCCAATACATATATCTTACATATGAACACAAATACTAGTATTGACATTAGTCAAATAAATGAAAAAATAGAAAGAGAAAGTGTTTTTGTTGAGGCGCTCTCTCGTGAAATGAGTAAAGTAATCGTGGGGCAAAAAAATATGATTGATTCTTTACTTATTGGGCTTTTAGGGCAAGGACACATTCTACTAGAAGGAGTTCCTGGACTTGCTAAAACGCTTTCTATCAACACTTTGTCAAAAGCTGTAAAAGGTACATTTAGTAGAATACAATTCACTCCAGATTTGCTTCCTGCTGACGTAATCGGTACAATGACCTACAATATTAAACAAAATGAATTCTCTATAAAAAAAGGTCCCATTTTTGCAAATTTCGTACTTGCTGATGAGATAAATCGTGCTCCTGCAAAAGTACAATCTGCATTACTGGAAGCTATGCAAGAAAAGCAAGTTACCATAGGTGATACCACTTTTATTCTTGATAAGCCTTTCCTTGTTATGGCTACTCAAAACCCTGTAGAGCAAGAAGGTACCTACCCTCTACCCGAAGCACAAGTGGATCGTTTTATGCTGAAAGTTATTATAGATTATCCAAAACTTAATGAAGAACAATTCATTATGAGAAATAATCTAGCTGGTGAAAAAACTGAAATAAACCAAGTCGTAAACCTAGAACAAGTACTTAGAGCTCAGCAAGTTGTACAAGAAGTATATATGGACGAAAAAATAGAAAAATATATATTAGATATTATTTTTGCTACTCGTTACCCTGAGAAATATAATCTTCCAGACCTGAAACCTCTTATCAACTTTGGGGCTTCTCCACGAGGAAGTATCAATTTGGCTATGGCTTCTAAGTGCCATGCTTTTATTCGTCGTCGTGGTTATGTAATTCCTGAGGACGTACGTGCTGTGGTGTTTGATGTACTTCGTCACAGAATAGGTGTTACTTATGAAGCAGAAGCAGAAAATATAAATTCAGTAGAAATTATTAATAAAATTGTTAATACTATTGAAGTACCTTAATCTTGAATATTAAAAAATCAAAAAATGAAATATTATCTCTAAATATAATAGCTAAATCTATTATATTTAGAGATTTTTTGTAAAATAAATTCTTAAATTAAAAACATATGAAAGCCGTTTTCCTTGACAGAAATACATTTTCTGAAAATGTAGAATTAACTAAGCCACAAGGCGTTACTGATTGGGTTGTATTTCAAAAAACTTCCCCAGAGCAAATTATTGAAAGACTAAAAGATGCTGATATTGCCATTGTCAATAAAGTTGTTTTAGGAAAAAAACATTTTGAGCAACTTCCAAAACTAAAATTAATTCACCTGACTGCAACAGGAACAGATAATATTGACAAAACCGAAGCAAAAGCTAAGAATATTGAAGTAAAAAATGTTGTAGGTTACTCTACCAATAGCGTTGCAGAGCATTTTTTTGCTTTATTACTGGCTTCTATGCGAGGGTTAAAACCTCAACATAAAGCAGTTGAAGATGGAACTTGGCAAGCCGATGGAAGATTTTGTCTTACAGAACCTCCCGTATTTGACTTGTATGGTAAAACACTGGGAATCATAGGAGTAGGTAATATTGGAAAAGCAATTACTGAGCGGGCAAAAGTTTTCGGGATGAACGTTTTGTGGGCTGAAAGACAAGGAAAAACACCAAGAAATAAAGAATATTCTTTGTTTGATGATGTTTTGGCGCAAAGCGATATTATTTCTTTAAATTGTCCTCTCAATGAAGAAACAAAGCATATTATCAATACTCAAACAATAGCAAAAATGAAGAAAAAACCTTTGATTATCAATGTAGCAAGAGGTGCTGTTGTAGACCCACAAGCCATTTATGAAGCCATTACAAAAGAAGAAATCTTAGGCTTTGCTACTGATGTGTTTGAAAATGAACCCCCTCTAAATGAAGACCCTTTATTAAAAATATGCAATCATCCGCGTGTTATTTATACTCCGCATATTGCTTGGGCAAGTACTGATGCACAAAGTAGACTCTGGCAAATACTGAAAAAACAAACGGAAGATTTTATAAAAAATTATAAATAGATTCTTTCCAAATGAAAAAATATTTTCTTTATTTTTTAAGTATTTTTTGCTCTTCTTGTTTAATTTCGCGTATGCAAAGCCCTAAATTAATAGGTAGAATATTGGACTATGAAAATAACCCTATCGAAAATTGCCAAGTAGGAAAAGTTTTTACTGATAATAATGGGTATTTTTCGATTCCAGAAGTTAGATATCTTTCTTTTGAAATATTACCCTTTGAGGCTCCTGCAGCTTTCGTTAGTGAAGAAATTAAAAAAGAAGGATATGAGACTGATTTAATAACAATGTTCAGTGCTTTTGGAGGAGCTTCTCCGAAAGGAACTACTTGGGATACAAAAAATATTTATCTCAAACGTATAAACGAAAATATAAATATTCAAAAACTCATTTCTGATACAAAATGGACAACTATATATACAAAAAAAGACACTAATTTGATAGGTTTACTTAGTTTTTATATGGATCACAGACCTGTAACTAGAAAAATCAATGAAAGAGAATCTTTATTTCACTATAGAATGCGAGAAGAGTACCCTGTAATTGAAAACTTTTCTCCGTTTGTAGAAATAACATTCAAAAATGATTCTGTATATATATCAGATCAAACAAAAAAATATACAAATGACTCTATTTGTAAAGGGAAATATCATTTCGTTTCAGATTCTATTATCCAATTAGACACCAATCACCCAAAAATTAAAGGAAAATATCGCTTTGAAGAATTCGATAAGGTATTTTTCAGTCTAAAAGCAATAGAGAATAATAAATAATTTTTCATTTATTATAAAAAAGCGTTATTTATTGAGTAAAATACTTAATAAATAACGCTTTTAAAAAATTAAGGTTCTCTATTTTCTTCGTTTTTTTACAAAAATAATTAATCCTATAAAAGATAATAAAACTACTATACCAATCCAAAGAGTGCTAAGAGATACTTTTTCTTCTTTGGCACCTGTTGTAGTTTCTTCTTTTTTGAGAATTTTTCCTTGTTTAACTTCTTGGCTAGAAGAATTTTGCTCAGCTTTAACAATTTGTTCTTGGTATGCCTTAGCATTTTCTACAGAAGTTTTTTGAGAAATATAATCTTGAAGTTTTTTATTCTCTGATGAAAATTGAGAGGACTCAATTCCAAATTGTTTAGCTAAATCTGTATGAAGTTCCGCAAGTTTAGCTATTTGCTCGGTAGAGGCTTTCCACATTCCTTTTCGGGTAGCTTCAAGCATTACGGCAGTTACTTCTTGTAGAGCTCCTACATTTTCTTTTTTAATAAACTCGGTAATGCCCAATTGTTTTTTATCTTCTATGTATGTATCATAGATTTCAGTCCAAAGTTCATCATCAATCACTTCTGGCCGAGTAGCTTCCCAACCATGCATATTTAGAACAATTTCTTGAATTTGCCCTGCACTAGAAGCCTTACCTTTCATCATTTCTTTAATATACTTAGGGTTAAGAACTGTTGAGCGCGCCTCTACGCCTATTGCTTCTTTAAGTTCTTGCATATGCATATTTTTATGATTACGATAATCCGCTAAATAAGCATCAGGATCTTTACCTGTTACTTCTTTAATAGCTGCATTCATACCGCCCATAAACTCAAATACGTGGTCAAGGCTAAGAGCTCCCCAAGTATTATTTTGTCGTGGCTGAATGAGTACATCTGTATTTTTAATAGCTGCACGAAACATTCCTTGTTGAAATTTACTCCAATCTTCTTGGCTTGCATAAGTAGCCCCCATATTATGCATATATACTTCGGCTATGTCTTTTTGAGTTTCCCATTTATCACCAGCGTTGATAAGTTCTTTAATCCCTGTTCCGTAAGCTCCTTGTAGTCCTCCGAAAATTCTCTGAGTAGACATTTCTCGAGCATCTTTTGGAGGAATGCCTGCTTTAACAAGTTCCTTTTCAATATCCACAGTACCTGAGCTAACTTGGTTATTAAATTTTTCCTCAGGAAGAATAGATACTTTTTCTATAGCTTTAGTAATAAGGAAAAGACGAGAAGCTGCTAAATCTCGAAACTGTCCAGAGGTTTGAATAACTACATCAATACGAGGTCTTCCTAACTCTTCAGAAGGAATAATTCTTACATCGCTTACTCTACCGAAAGTATCCCAAACAGGCTCTACACCCAATAAATAGAGTACTTGTGCTATGGAAACTCCTTCTGTTTCTATAAACTCTGAACTCCAAAAAGTATAAGCTATTTTTTTAGGATATTCTCCGTGATTTTTTTGATATTCTTCAATAGTATTCTTAGCCAATGCCACACCTCTATCCCAAGCAAGCTTACTTGGAGTACTTTCTGCATTGATAGAATAAAGATTTCGCCCAGTTGGGACAGCTTTGGGGTTAGCTACTGCATCTCCACCAGAAGAAGGTGGTGTATATCCTCCATTTAAAGCATTGAAGAAGGCTTTTTCTTCAAGAGATGGGCTATTTTGTATTGCTTCTTTATAAAAAAGAACATTATTTATAGTATTTTCTATATCAATAATAGCTTGAGCTTTGTCTATTTTTGCTTTTTTAGCGGCTATCTCAGCTATTTCTTGTTCTGTAAGAGGTTTTCGCTCTTCTTTTTTGGCTGGGACTTTTTTGGTTTTAGTAGCTTTTCCTACGGCATCTGCTTTTTTATTTTCAGAATTATCTGATTTTGTTTCTGTTGTTTTATCGTTTGTATTTTTCCCTTTAGGTTTATCAAATTGTTTTTTGAGAAAAGCCAACATTCCTGCCTGTTGAGATTCTTGTTCTAAGATATCTTTAGCATTTTTGATATCATCAGTAGTGAGCCCTGCATATGTACAAACAAGTTCTGTATTTACGGGCTTTCCTGATAAGATTTGTTTTACAAGATTTTTAGCTGGATTGAGATATTTTTCTGTAAAGAATGTTTTCTTTTTTATCTGAATATCTGTTACTTTTCCATTAATTTTGTCTAAGGTAGCCATACTATAAGCAATTGGGTCTGCAGACATTGCTAGTACAGTAGAAGCTATTTTATCCGGAGAATAAGCCACACCTGTTGTATAATATTCTCCATTAATTTTTTCTGTTGCTATTTCTTCTGCAAAATTGGAAAGTTTATCTATTTCTTCTTCAGTATAAGGATTGGTCAGAATACTATCCAAACGTAAATCTCTATGCAAGCCCATTGATACCGCCAATTTCTTGATATGCAGAGAAATAGCTTTTTTATCTATGGGGTCTTTAGCTTTTTCATATGTTAATATTTTATCTTCCAAGTCATTAAATGTATTACGCATTTCACTTTCTGTAAAAGCAGGCGTAAGATAAGAAACTAATGCCCCATAAGAACGGCGTTTAGCAATAATTGATTCTCCTATATTTCCGATAGAATAATAATAAAAATGAGGTACTGTACCCACAAGAATATCTCCCCAATCATAATCTGAGAGAGCAACTTGTTTATTAGGCGTAAATTCTAATGACCCGTGTGTCCCAAAATGTACAAGAGCATCTGCTTTTAGCCCATTTTGTACCCATAAATAAGCTCCAATATATGCATAAGGTGGAATTTCTTTTACTCCGTGTTGTACTTTAAAATCATCTTCTGTACTAAGAGCTGCAGGTGGTTGAGGTAAAATAGTAATATTACCAAAAGTTAATTGTGCAACAGCTAAATAATCTTTATTATCTTTTGTTGTTGTTAGATAGTTC
The DNA here is from genome assembly GCA_937919265.1 of uncultured Capnocytophaga sp. Lineage (GTDB taxonomy): Bacteria > Bacteroidota > Bacteroidia > Flavobacteriales > Flavobacteriaceae > Capnocytophaga. The sequence continues at coordinate 8,083 of CALFOY010000253.1, forward strand.
CCTGGTGTAGCTCCATTATGCTCTACAACTTGTGTATAAAGAGTCTCAGGAAGTGACTTTTTCAGCCAACTATCCAACTCATTTGCTTCAACCAAAGCAGGTTTTCCATTAGTTAAAAATTTTTCTATTTCTCCTTTGGCAGAAGAACGATATGTATTAGCTTGGTTATTCAATAAGGTATTAAACTCTGAAACTGTTGCTGGCAAGTTTTCAACATAATAGCCTTGTGCTTTTAGTTGATGAAGAAAACGATACAAAGACTCAACAACCTCCAATCCTTGTGCTACAGGAGTAGCAAGCCCAGGAGCTTTATAATAAAAAATAGCAAGTTTTTTGTCTTTATTTTCTTTATGTTTAAGAGAAATGAAATTTTGTATAATTTGGACAAATTTTTCAGTTCGGTTCGGAATAGTATTAAGGAAATAATAACCATCCTTACCTAAGTCTTGAGTTATAATTACATATGGGTAAAGAGCCCCATCAAGTTCTGGCATTACGATAGTTTGTCCTAAAAATCCTCCAAACAAGCCCATAGGGTCTTGCTCCCATTTTTCTTTGAAAGAAAGCACTGATAAGCCCGTAAATAGAGGAATATTTTTCTCTTTTAAGAAATCTATAAATTCATCTGGATTTCCCATTAGCATTTGCCCGTGTGGGAAATAAATAATTGCATCTGGGTCTATTTCTCGAAGAAAATCCATACGTTTACTCACTTGTGCAGTAAATGGGTAAGCATTCATTCCTTTATCTTGAACAGCTTTAATCACTCCATTGAGTTGGTCTTTATTACCAGCAAAAGGGTCATGTAGTCCTGCTACAATTGCAATTTTTGGAGCTCCTTCTTTATAAAAATTATTCCGTTTTATATAACTTTCATAAGAAGATAAATCATCAAAAGAAATATCGTCTTCTATATGAAAATATGCATTATCTTTACGTTCTATTGCAGGTGCTGGCTCAGTTACAAACCACTTTTTATCTATATATTTACGAATATATAAAGCTAAATTTTTATAATTTTCTTTGTTCCCACTCTCCAAATATTCGGTTATTCGTTTAAGTTCCATTTCATTGAGTGTACTAAGCTCATTTTCAGGATTTGTTACCATAAAGCTATGAAGTGGTACCTTCTGAGAGGCTTCTATAAGTTGATTTCTTTGTTCATCACTGATTTTCAGCCCCATAGCCCAAACCAGAACAAAATCATAGTTTTTGAGTTTATCCAACTCTTCGAGTGAAACTTCTTCATATTTTACAAGTTTATCCTTGTTAGAATATGCTATATTTGAAGCTTGGTATGTTATAAAATTTACAAGCGCAATACGCGTTGGCGCCATATATTTGCGATAAACAAAATAACCTACAATGCCTATAATAAGCAAAGAAACTAAAAGCAGAAATTTTTTTCTCATTTTTCTAAATTTTAATTTAGATTTAATTTATATAAAACACTTCTGCAAAATTACATTTTTTCGAGAATAAAAACAATTTATTTTAAAAAATTTTTCATAAATTCTCTTCTCTAAAAGGTAAAAAATGTACTATACTCATCATTTGGCTCTCTATTTCATCTGTATTCAATATATGATATTTTGAAATAGTTAATAAAAAAGAAATAGCATCTTTAATTATTGCCTCTTCATCGGCTATTTTTTTTGTTCTTTGATATATTTTTGCCAAGTTACAACACGATTGTATATATATTTGAACAAAAGGAATATTCAAACAAATACATCTATCTACCTCTTTTACAAGCACTTCTGCTCTATAAAAAGCCTCTTGATAAAGAAATAAAGCTGTGCTAAAATCTTTCTTTGCAAAACTTTTATCAGAAAGTTCTGTAAGCTCTTTCCAATACTTCTGAATGTGAGATATACAATAATCACTCATAGCATTAAATTTTTGGTTAGTGTTTTTTTATAAATAATTAATTATCAATTACTTTACATATTTATAAATAAATATTTTATTTTTAGCAAATATATAAAATATTTTTTAGGCAAACCTAAATTTATGCTATTTTTTTATAAATAAAAAAGCCAAAGTTATTATAACTTTGACTTTTCAAATATTTAGTTATGACTATACTACTTATTTATGCTTTTGGGTCTGGACCAAATTTATTAGTTCCTTTTTCTCCCTCTGTGCAGTATAATATGATGTTATAAATAGGAATAAGCATATACCACCAGTCTTTACCACAATCTTGTACTCTACGCACAGCCAATGCTAATGAAGGAATAAAAAGAGCGAATGATACTAAAGTTCCTACAAAAGGAAGTTTTATCAAAGCAAACACAAAAGATACTACAAATACAACAAGGTATTGGAATAACAAGAACATCCAAAATTCTTTTCTTCTTGCACGTCCTGAAAATGCTGCATACTTATTTTTAAGTATATCAACAAAATAAAGATTAAATTGTTCCATTTCTTCTTATTTTAATAAATTTTTTATTTACACCATTTATGGTAAAAAATACCATTTCTTAATTTTGAGTGCAAAGTTACTGAAAAAAATGAATTAAACAAGTGTTTTTTTTATATTTTTTATAAAAGTTCTCTTGTTCCATCTCCTACACTTGCATCGTAAATTGTTGGAGCGTACCCTATGATAGATGTATATTTTTGAGTAATATGGGCTTTATAAGATTCAACTTTATCATTTTCTACCAATGCAATAGCACAGCCCCCAAAGCCAGCGCCTGTCATTCGCACTCCTGCAACTCCTTCATAATCAATACTTTCTAAATATATAGTATCTAGTTCTTTACCTGTTACTTCATAATCTTCCATTAAAGACTTATGAGATGCAGACATCAAAGCTCCAAACTTTTCTATATCATTATTTTTAAGTGCTTTTTCACTCTCAAAAACACGATGATTTTCATACACCACGTGTTTAACTCGTTTTTGCATTTCATCTGTTAAAATATCTTTTTTACTTTCAAAATATTCAGGAGAAATGCTACATAAATCTGTGAAATTTGCTTCTTTATTGAAAAGTTTCAGAGCTTCTTCACAAGTTGCTCTGCGCTCATTGTATTTAGAATCTGTGAGTTTTCTTTGTTTATTAGTATTAATAATCAACAAAGTATGACTTTTCAGAACAAAAGGAATATATTGATAATCAAGCGTTTGACAATTTAGAATGATTGCATGGTTTTTCTTTCCCATTCCGATTGCGAATTGATCCATTATCCCACAATTCATTCCAACGAAATGATTTTCAACCTTTTGAGAAATTTTAACTAATTCTATTTGGTTTTTATTCAATTGGAATAATGAATTCAAAGCGAAAGAAGTAACCAACTCTATAGAAGCCGAAGAAGAAAGACCTGCTCCGTTAGGAATATTTCCGTAAAAAAGAAATTCTAAACCAGAAAACTCAGCCCCTTCACGAGTGAAATAATCTATACAACCAAGAGGATAATTTATCCATAAATTATCTTTCTTTTGGTATCCTTTAGGGTTAATTTCTATTTTTTCTACTATTTCAGGGAAATTTAAACTCCTGAAAACAAAACAATTATCATTTGTTTTACGAATAGCCAAATACGTTCCGTTCTCTAAAGCGCAAGGCATTACTAAACCTCCATTATAGTCTATGTGTTCCCCTATAAGATTAACACGAGCAGGAGCAAAAAATACTTTATCAGCAGATTGTTGATAGATTTTTTGGAATTCTTGTTCTATAAAATTTTTCATTAAAAAGAAAATTTAAAAATGGTAAAAAATTGATATTTTTCATCTGGATTGAGCTGAGTGCTAACAAATTGTGGATAATTCAAAGCATCTGCATACCCTTGTGCTTCAAAGCATATTCCTGCATTTTGACCTGTTTTTTCACGATCTCCAAAACGAAATTCAGGCACATAATATCCCGCATAAATATGTAAAACTGGGTGAGATGTTTTCACTTCCATTTTGATATTTGTTTCTTTACAATACAATGAACCTACTACTTCATTTTCAGATACTTGACGAGGAAAAGCATTGTCAATGTCTGGATGAACAAAGTTGGGTTCACGATAGTCTAAATGTGTATTTTTTACATCCAAAATTTCCCCAGTAGGAGAATAATCAGGATTTAAAGGAACATATTTATCTCCATTTATTTGTAAATAATGGCGTAATACATTATCTGAATTTTTATTAAAATTGAAATATGAATGCTGTGTTAGATTGACAATCGTTGGTTTATCTGTCTCAGCTTCATAATCCACACGTAGTTCATTATTTTCAGTGAGTGTATAAGTAACAAATGTTTTCAAATTACCAGGAAAACCTTCTTGCCCATCTTCTGAAAAATAATAAAATTTCACAGAAGGATTTCCTTGATTTTCAACACTTTTCACCTCCCATACTTTACTATCAAAACCTTGAATACCTCCGTGCAATTGGGTTCCGTTATGATTTATTGAAAGGTTTAATTCTTCCCCATTAAGAGGGCATTTTCCATTTTTAATTCTTCCTGCATTTCTCCCAATAATCACTCCAAAATACGGATATTCTTTACGATACTCTTCACATAAATATTCCTCCAAAGTATTGAAACCCAATACACATTCTATATCTTCTCCACCAGAAGGAACTTTTAAAGATTGTATAATTCCTCCAAAGTTAGAAATATTCACTTGCATTCCGTTTTTGTTCGTAAGTGTAAAGAGAAAAACTTCTTGTTCATCAATTTTTCCCCACAATTTTTGCGTTATATGCCCCATATATTTTACTAAAAATTAAATTTTTTCCAAAATTACAAATTTTCTATAAAATATAAGTTGTTTTTTAGATAAAATTAGCCCTGTCTCTT
>CALFOY010000254.1 GCA_937919265.1 uncultured Capnocytophaga sp.
TTTTTATAGATTCTTACTCTTATTTTATTAAAAATAGAAATAAGAATACCTTTAATATTTATTTTCTTAACTATGATATAGTTAAATAAACTTAGTAATTTCTAAAATTTATCCAAATACCAATCGATTGTTTTAATAATTCCTGTTTCAAAATTTTCAGCAGCTTTCCAGCCCAATTCTTCTTCTATTTTAGTAGCATCAATAGCATAACGACGATCATGTCCTGCTCTATCTTGAACAAAAGTAATAAGCTCTTTATAAGATTTACCTTCTGGTAAAGGCTTTTTATTATCTAAAATTTCACAAATATAATTGGCTATAAAAATATTATTTTTCTCATTTCTTCCTCCAATGTTATAGGTTTCTCCTGCTTTTCCTTTATGGAAAACAAGATCTATACCTGTACAATGGTCAAGAACGAAAAGCCAATCACGAACATTTTTTCCATCACCATAAATTGGAATATTTTGCCCTGTTAAAGCCTTACGAATAATTGTTGGTATTAATTTTTCATTATGTTGTTTAGGTCCATAATTATTAGAACAATTAGAAGTGGTAACATTCATTCCATATGTATGAAAATATGCACGAACAATCATATCTGAAGAAGCTTTGGAAGCACTATAAGGAGAATTAGGAGCATATGGAGTACTCTCAGTAAAAAGCCCCGTATCTCCAAGAGTTCCATAAACCTCATCTGTTGAAATATGATGAAAACGGGCATTTTCATAATTTTTCTTTACAGAAAAAGGCGCATCAAGCCAATGATGACATGCAACATCTAGCAAAGTAAAGGTTCCATGAATATTAGTAGTAATGAAAGCATCAGGATTCGAAATAGAATTATCTACGTGAGATTCTGCTGCAAAATGTATAACCCCTTGAAAATCATATTTTTTAAATAAATTTTCTATTAATTTTCTATCACAAATATCACCTTGATAAAAAGTATAATTCAGAGATTTTTGTACTTCAGAAAGATTTTTCAAATTTCCAGCATAAGTTAATTTATCTAAATTAACAATATGATAATCAGGATATTTTTGTACGAAATACTCTACAAAATTTGCACCTATAAAGCCTGCTCCTCCTGTTATTAAAATATTTTTCATTGAAATAACAATTTACTATATATGATAATTTTTCATTAAAAATTCTAAAGAATCTTTCCAATAAGGAATTGTATAATTAAAATCTGCTTTCAATTTTGATTTATCTAAAACAGAATATGCTGGTCGAGCTGCTGGTGTAGGAAACTCATAACTTAAACAAGGAATTACTTTACAAGAACTTCCTGATAATTTTAAGATTTCTATAGCAAAATCATACCAAGAACATACACCTTCATTAGAGAAATGATAAACATCTTGTTTTCCTATATACAATTCATTTTCAATAACATATATAATAAATCTCGCCAAATCTTTTGCATAAGTAGGAGTTCCTACTTGATCAAAAACTACTTTTAATTCTTTTTTCTCTTTACTTATTCTTAAAATATTTTTAACAAAATTATTTCCAAAGGCAGAATAAAGCCAAGAAGTTCTTAGAATTATAAAATCAATATCAGAATGTTGTAAAGCGCTCTCTCCTAATAATTTAGTTTGCCCATATGCGCCAAGTGGAGAAGTAGGGTCAGTCTCTTTATAAGGAGTATTTTTTTCTCCTGAAAAAACATAATCTGTGGAAAGATGAATACAGGCTGCCTTATGTTTTGTACATACTTCAGCTATATTTTTAACTGCTAAATGATTAATTAAATTTGCTGATTCTTTGTCTATTTCCGAACCATTTACATTGGTATAGGCAGCACAATTTACAACCAAATGAATTTCATTTTTTTCAAAAAAAGAATCTAATTTTTCTATATTAGTAACATCTAATTCTGTTTTTTCTTTAAAGATATAATTATTTGAAACAGAACCATTTAATTCTTGTTTAATTTCCATTGCAAGTTGTCCGCTTGCACCTGTAATAAGGATATTTTTTTTCATATATAATAATTATTTAGTACAATTTCAAATTATAATCAAAAAACCAAGCTTCTGAAAAAACTGGGCTTATTTTATCTTTTTCTGAAAGAATAATATCTGTTAGAGGTATTTGCCAATCAATATTTATAGTTTTATCATTCCATAATAAACTACCTTCACTCTGTGGAGCATAATAATTGTCACATTTATATTGAAAAATAGCAGTTTGGCTAAGGACTACAAAACCGTGGGCAAATCCACGTGGAATAAAAAATTGCCTTTTATTATCTTCTGAAAGCTCCACAGATACATATTTACCAAAAGTAGGTGAACCTTTACGGATATCCACAGCCACATCCAACACTCTTCCACTGACTACTCGAACTAATTTGGATTGAGCAAAAGGTGGCTTTTGATAATGCAAACCTCGTAAGACTCCATAAGTTGATTTAGATTCATTATCTTGAACAAAAGTAATCTCACAAACATTTTCTATAAATCTTTGCTGAGAAAAAGATTCAAAGAAATAACCTCTATCATCAGAAAATATTTTAGGCTCAATTATTATAACACCTTCAATATCTGTTTTTATAATATTCATTCTTAATTCATATCTTTAATCTCTTAAATCTAATAGATATTGGCCATAAGCATTCTTAGAAAGAGGTTGGGCTACTTCTATAAGCTTTTCTTTTGTTATCCAACCTTTTTTAAAAGCTATTTCTTCTAAACAAGAAATTTTCAAACCTTGACGTTTTTCTAAGGTCTCAACAAAATTTGATGCTTCCATTAGAGAGTCATGCGTCCCTGTGTCTAACCAAGCAAACCCTCTGCCTAAAAGTTGAACTTTAAGATTATTAGATTTCAAAAATTCTTGATTTACAGATGTAATTTCCAATTCTCCTCGTTCAGATGGTTTTATTTTCTTAGCGATATCAATCACCTTATTAGGATAAAAATACAATCCTACTACTGCATAATTAGACTTAGGTTTTTTGGTTTTTTCTTCTAAACTTATTACATTTCCTTTTTCATCAAATTCTACCACACCATAACGTTCTGGGTCTTTTACATAATAACCAAATATAGTAGCTTTTTTATCTTTTTCTATATTTTCAACTGCTTGATGAAGCATTTGAGAAAAATGCTGCCCGTAAAAAATATTATCTCCCAAAACTAAACAAACATCATCTTCTCCTATAAAATCTTCTCCTATTAAGAACGCCTGAGCCAAACCATCTGGTGAAGGTTGTTCTGCATAACTAATTCGTACGCCGAAATTACTTCCATCTCCTAAAAGCCTTTTAAAACCTGCTGCATCTTCTGGAGTTGTAATGATAAGAATATCTTGAATATTTGAAAGCATCAAAACAGATAAAGGATAATATATCATCGGTTTATCATAAATTGGTAATAATTGCTTTGATACTCCTTTTGTTAAAGGATAAAGTCTTGTTCCAGATCCCCCTGCTAATATAATTCCTTTCATATGAAATTTTTCTGCAAATATAATATAAAAAAATTAATTTATCTATTTATTTTCTTATAT
>CALFOY010000255.1 GCA_937919265.1 uncultured Capnocytophaga sp.
AGATCTAGTACGGTCTCGTGGGCTCGGAGATGTGTATAAGAGACAGCCATAATACCGACCAGGTCCTACAGGAAGCGGAACATCTGTTGTAAACCAAGCTATAGCTTTTCCACTATAAAACTGATCATCAGCTTTTACTTCGAAAGAATCTGTTGTAGCCTTTCTTACTTTGTAGCCTTTTATTTCAGCTTCTTCATCGGTAATTTCCCAAACAAGTTCATTTTTCCAATGTGCATATAGATTTGTACTATCTTTTAATACTCTATTTTCTTCTATCTCTTGTGTTTTTAAATCATAATTATTTATGTATTTAAAAAAAGGGAGAGTCATTTTAAAGTTATTTTTACTAACTGTATTTTGTTTTTGGTGATATATGTATTGAGCTTTGTCTTTATTTACATATAAAAAGGTTTCAAAATCTCCTTCTGGTGTAATAAAAGATGTTTTTGTATAAGTTACTTTTAAAATTTTATTACTATCTTGTCCATAACTAAAAAAATACAGCAATAAATATATAGTTGTAGTTAATACTATTTTCATAATTATTATTTTTATATTAAACATTCATCTGAAAAATAGGGAGGAGGTTTTCCTCCCTATTTCAATGTAGATTATTTACCTTCTTTGTCTCCTTTATCTCCTTCATTTCCTTCATTTCCCTTGTCTCCTTCATCTTCTTCCATTCCTTTAGCTAATTCCTTACAATTACATAAGACACAAATAACGTGAGTTCCTTTTTTTGTAATTACTTCACAATAAAAAGCGGCAGCTTCTTCCAAAGATAAACTTTCAGGAGCTTTTGTTTCTTTTTTAGGCTCATTTTTAACTTGTTCTTTGCCTTTATCATTATTTGCAAAGGCAAAAGTAGTAGCAAGTACTACTGCTGTTGTAAAAAGTATTTTTCTCATATAATTTTTTGTCCTTTTTGCGAGGTTACTTAGTGAAAAGCATTCGCCAGATGAGACAACTTTAAGGACTATTTTTGTTTGTTGTGCCTCCAAATATTATCTTAAAATTTTAATAAGAAAGACAGCTGTTTTATATAGTTGAATATTTTAATAAAATAGATGTTTCGTTAAAATATTCTCGTATATACTTTTATATTTTTAAGAATAAGATAATACTTTTTTATTTTTTTTGAATTAATTCACAGTGCAAAGATAATATTTATTTGTAAACAAACAAGCAATATTTTAAAATTTAACATATGATGTGTTAAAATTTTATTTTGTTGTAAAAAGAAACAATTATTCTATTTTTAATAGCTTTGTTTTATGATGATTTTCAAAAATAGGAGGTAAGTATTTGTTAAACAGTGAGATAGTTTTAAATTTTCCAAAGTTTAAAAATGTTTTTTTGGTTTATTTATCAAAAAGAATTACTTTTGCGCTCTTAAAACAACTATGATATGGAAAAAGTAATTGATGAAAACAAACAAGGTACAAGCCTTGTAATGGAGGGAAATCATAACAATACACGCAAATTATATATTGAAAGTTACGGTTGTCAAATGAATTTTTCTGATAGTGAAATCGTAGCTTCTATTCTTAATAAAGTAGGATTCAATACAACAACAGACCTCAATGAGGCAGATTTGGTGCTTATTAACACTTGCTCTGTAAGAGAAAAAGCAGAACAGACTATTCGTAAACGTTTAGAGCAATTCAATGCTGTAAAACGCCACAAACCAGCTATGAAAGTGGGGGTATTGGGCTGTATGGCAGAACGACTTAAACATAAATTTCTTGAAGAAGAACATATTGTAGATTTGGTTGTAGGTCCAGATGCTTATAAAGATTTACCTAATCTTCTTGAAGAAGTGGATAATGGTCGTGATGCTGTAAATGTGCAATTGTCAAAAGATGAAACATATGCAGATATTTCTCCTATTCGATTGAATAGCAATGGGGTAACAGCTTTTGTGTCCATTACACGAGGTTGTGATAATATGTGTACTTTCTGTATTGTTCCCTTTACACGCGGGAGAGAACGTAGCCGAGACCCACATTCTATCATTAGTGAAATAGCAGAACTGAAAGAGAGAGGATTCAAAGAAATTACTTTACTTGGACAAAATGTAGATAGTTATCTTTGGTATGGAGGAGGATTGAAAAAGGATTTTGAAAAAGCAACACCTATTCAGCAAGCTACAGCAGTCAATTTTGCGCAATTGTTAGATATGGTAGCTACTCAATTTCCTAAGATGCGTATTCGTTTCTCTACCTCCAATCCGCAAGATATGACATTAGACGTTATTGATACAATGGCTAAACATCATAACATTTGCAAATATATCCATTTGCCTGTACAGAGTGGAAGTAATCGAATATTGAAAGCTATGAACCGCTTACATACACGTGAGGAATACTTCACTCTTATTGATGGTATTCGTGAGCGTATTCCTGATTGTGCTATTTCGCAGGATATGATTACGGGTTTCCCAACAGAAACCGAAGAAGACCACCAAGATACATTGTCTTTGATGGAATATGTTAAGTATGATTTTGGTTTTATGTTTGCTTATTCTGAACGCCCAGGTACTTTGGCTGCCCGAAAAATCTTAGATGATGTGCCAGAAGAAGTGAAAAAACGAAGACTTACTGAAATTATTGATTTACAACAAAAACATAGTCTTTTTAGAACACAAGCCCAAGTAGGCAAAATAGTAGAAGTGCTTATTGAAGGAAATTCTAAAAAATCTGATAAAGAATGGATGGGGCGAAATACGCAAAATACAGTTGTTGTATTCCCTAAAGAACAATACAAAGTAGGAGATTTTGTAAATGTAAAAATAACAAACTGTACCTCTACAACACTCATAGGAGAAGCTGTTGGCTATAGTGATATGAATGAATAATTTTTGCTTTCAAAGAAAATTTTATATTTGAAATTATCTTTTTAATCATAAGAAAAAACCTCTGATAATATTTATCAGAGGTTTTTTTATCTAAATTAATTAATTTGTAATTGATATTGAACAATAAAAGCTCCTTTCCGAGAAGCTAGTTCTTTTGCTTGGTTGTAAATAGGTCGATTTTGATAAGCAAAACTTAATTTACTATCGTGTCCTTTGAAAAATAAATTTAAACCAAGATCATAAGAGAACATTTTTGATTTTAATCCATCAAAATCAGAATATTGTATAGCTATATTGGGTTGTATTCGAGTAGAAAAATGCTCTGATTTTCCGAAAAGATAACCAAAATGGAAGTAAAAAGTATCACCAGTACCTATCAAAGGATAAGCAGTGCCACCTCCATTAAAAAATTCATTAGAAGATACGCCTGTGATACTGTTAGCCCCAGAATTTCTAATATATTCTCGCCCGAAATCTGTATAATAATATCCTAAATTAATAGTTATTGCATTATTCTTTTCTGAAAGAGGAGTGTCTATGAAAATTTCTGATGAAAAATTCTTATAATCATAATATTTTACAACATTATTCTGTAATTCAGACATCATTTTTGACTGGAAAACACTTCCAAGAGAAATATTGAATATTCTTTTTTCTCCAATGTAAGTTCCTGTGGTATATGCGGTTTTGTTATTTTCCTTGTCTAAAAAATCATATTTTAAACCTATTGAATATTGTTTTCTCGGAGCGTTTTTAGCAAAATCAACTACTCCTTCTTTTGGTTCTTTTGGTTCTGTTATAGCAAGTGGGTTTTTTAGGGTAAGAATATAACTGAGTTTATCTATACGTCCTTTGGCAAAAAGTCCTAAATTTCTTGCATTATCATCATTTTTATTAACAGTAAAAAGAGAGAAAGCAGGAGAGTCTAGCCCCATCATAGTTTTGCTACTTCGCATAGAATTTCGGCTAGCATTCCATCCAAATTTTCCTATTCCGAGAGAAAATTCTGGAGCAAATTCATATTCTGTATAAAGGTCAAGAATTCCTATTTTTGCTGTTTTTCCATCGGTTGTTAAGTTGAAATTATTTCCTCCCAAAATACTATAAAAAAATAATTTTGGAGTCAATTGTCCTTGGAAAGTAATTCGTAATCTACGAATAGAAAAATCTGAAGCTTCGGTAACTGCTTCATTATTAATAGTAGAATTTGGGTTAGTTTCATAATATCTGCCCCAAAAAGCAGCTCTTACACTTCCTTTTAGGTAGGTTTTACCATCTTGGCTGAGGTTAAAACGTAAATGTTCTTGAGCTAATATTCCGCAAGGCAATAAGAGCATTGCTAATAATATTTTATTCATTATAAAAGTATTTCTTTGAATTTCAAAGTGATAAAAAGAAAATTATATCTTTGCAAAGATACGAAAAAAAGAATTTTGAGCCAAATTTTTAGTTATCATTTACAATGAAAAAAGTATGAAAAATTTAAAAAAATTGTTATATTTGTGTCCTTAAAACTGAAATATTAAAAACATCTAGACTTATGGACAGACATTTTTTATCCCTTGCCTTAGCAGGAA
>CALFOY010000256.1 GCA_937919265.1 uncultured Capnocytophaga sp.
ACAACATTACTAAATCCTCTTTTTTCTATATATTTTTTTACATTTTCTGTACATAAAAGGAAAGTACTTTTTTCTATTCTGAAAAAATCAAAATCTCCAAGATCTCTCTTGTCAATAAATATACCTTTTCCAAGTTCTCTTGGTGTATGTTTTGTGCCAAATAGGGTTTCTTCTCCAATATAGTCTTTTATCCAATTTTTCCATCATTTCCTTTACTCATTATTACAGTACTATGAGGTAATATAGGAATGTTGATTTTAGAATAGATATGTACCAAATCGACCTCTTCTTTAGGTAGCCATCTTAATCTACGAATATCTTTTGCTACTATCTCTTTTGGATTTTTATGCCATTCTAGCTCTCCTATCTCCAAACTTTCAAACTTTTGTTTGAGTTCCTTCGCTATTTCTCTTTTACATACAATATACCCACCATATAAAAAATCAGGAATAACATTCCCTTTAGAATGATAATCATTCCAAGTCACTTTTATATATTCTCCTTTTTCATAAGGTTGTCCCATTTGAGCGTGAATACTAGCATAAATAGGATCATTTCCACCTCTTATTTTGTATATCTTCATTGTTTTTATATTGTACTGCTTAATAATAGATTAAGATTTCACCACTACCTCTAAGACATTACTTATTTGTTTATATAACAGATACTTTTATTTTATTTCTCAGATTTTCAATAAGATTGTAATTGCGAATCTTTGCACATTTCTCAATAGTTATATTTTTTAAATAATTCATTTTTTCAATAGCTTGTATATCCTCCAATTGATTATTCCTTGCTAAAAAAAGCTCTTCTATAGGTAAAAGTTCAATACCCTCTAATGTCTGTATCTTAGAACTATAAATATGTAACACTTTCAAGTTCAACAATGGAGACATTTGCTTCAAATCTAAGCCTGAAAATTTAGAAAAAACTATACTTTTTAGCCCGTTTGCTTTGTTAAAACAATCCAAGCCTTTCCAATATTCCGCCCCAATATGCTTGATATTAGGAAATTTAGAAATATCTATTTTAAATTTTTGTTTTTGCTGAAAGTATATCTTCTGAATATCCTTCAATGAATATATGGAGTCTAAGTTGATGATTTTTGTGGTATTGCCTACAAAAGAAATCACCTTTAAAGCAGGTATTTTTTCTAACTCCTTAAAATCAATGCTATTACATTTTGTATTATTTCTTAATTGAATTTGAGGAATATCTATTTCAGCAGCATATTCAATTCCTTCTCTAAAACTTTCTCCATAAATAATCAAGTATTTACCGTCCAAATTTTCTCTTATAGTTTTGTCTAATAACATTTTATACTGTTTCTTTGTTGATTAAACCACTGGCGCGAGCCTGTTGCTCATACGCTTATAATTAGGCTTTAGCTCTTTGCATTGCACTGCTTGGCAGGTTGAAGAATTTACCAACACATCTGATACATTAGCAAACACAAAATTACTAATTTTCGGGAACTTTACTATTATAGAAAAAGTTTAAACGGCTTCTATATTAAGTTTTTTAATGTGATTGAGAATCGGGGGCAAAAGTACAGCCTTCATATTTGCCTTCGTGAAAGTACTCATAAGCACTGGCTTCCAATTCCCCACAATCGGAAATAAGATTACCTTCTTCATCGTGTATTTTGTAAGTATGCTGGGTGTTGCCTATGGAGCATTCGCCATCTAAGCCTAATAGAATGCTGTAAAACACATCATTCAACAGCCTATCCATCACTTCCTTAAGTTGGTCTGTTTGAATCTCTGTGAGTCCCATTTCTTTTATTTTGATATTCACGGTGTTGGGGTATTGAGAAGACTGTTCAAAGCTCGACTTTAAAAACTTTAGTTTTTCAAGGTAAAAATTCTTTACAAATTCGTCTGAGGTCATAATTTTAATGGGTCAATTAGATAGTTTTTTGATCATTGGAAGTTATCCGAAATTCTTTCATAAGGGAACTTTTATCTAAGACATTGTTACAGAATTATGGCAAAGCAAATAGAAGCGTATAAATGAATTAATCTAGTTATTAATTGATAGTATCTGAAATAATAGTAGTTTTTTTCTCTATTGTTTTTTCTGAAAAAGGTTTTTGCAGTGTTTCAATATTTTCAATCCTTTTCTTCAGTTCTTCTATACCTTCTATTTTTTTCTTTAGTTCCTCTACTTCCTTCATTTCATTTTCTTCAAAATGGTAACGCAGATAGAATAAGCCTCCTAACAGAAGTATTGAAACCGCATAAAACCATATTAAAATATTCTTATAAGATTTTATTTTCTCAACCCCTTTAGTAGAAACAAAAATGAGAAGCACAAAAATAGAGAGTGCTATAGCATAACTGAGTATAAAAATTATTGCATCGATAAAAGTTTTAATAAACTGAAAAAGAGCTACATTCCCTATAATAAATGAAATAATAGCTGTAAATATAGTCAATGTCTCAATAGAACGTTTGTCAGTTTCCTTAACACTTTCCCTTATTTCATTTATTTCTTTAGTTTGATTATCAGAAAATGAAGTAATATTCTCCTTTATATTCTTTATTTCTTTAGTTTCATTATTGAAGAATAAAGAAAATTCTAAATATGAATTAAGTTTATTGAATTTCTCTTCTATCTCTTTATAATGTTTTTCTATTTCTAAATGAGATGGTGGTAATACAAACGAAGAAGCAAAAAAGACAGGTAAGTTTTTACTTTCTATTTCAAAATTAACAAGAGATTCTTTATAAGGTAATAAGTAAATATAGTTGAAGTTTTCTAAAGACCAATCTTTGTATTCTTTATAAGAGGAGAGAATCTCTTTACAATTATTTAAGTATTCTTGATATTCATTGATAAAAATTTCCTTACTAACTTCTTTATACTTTTGTAAAAGTAGTTCAAAAACCTTATTTAGAAGTTTGTATTTTAGAAAATAGTTACGAGTTATAGATGTGAGTTTTTCTTCTGTTTCATAGTACTTAGAAAATATATTTTCTATGTTTGTCTCTCGTTTTAAGAAACAAGAAAAAGCATTGTTTAAAGCATAGTTGCAAAAAATATCTTCTACATAAGCATTGTAATTATATTTTTCTGAGTTTTGCCTACTTTTAATTAAAAAATCAGCTATTTGATAGCCTTTTTTATAGTCTGGAGCAATATCCTTATAATACTTAATTAACTGATGAATAATAAATTTTGGCGTGTCATCTTTAAGATTTTCTATTTTAAGATAAGATTCAACTCTATTAGTAATACTTTTTTGCCAATGAGATTGAAATTCATATTGTGAGTTGATAATATCTTCCCATTCTTTTAATTTAGGCAAAGTAATTTCTTGAGTGTTTAGTTCTTTATGGCTGCCATCTTCTAAATAAGAAAACTCTACTTCTTGTCGCTGTTTCCATTTATACTTCAGAAAATTTGCTTTTTGAAAAGCAATATTATAGATATCTTTAAAAGAGGGAGGGGAAGATTGTTCGAAGAAAAACTCTACATTAAGAATTTCAATAATAGATTCTTTTCTTGAAGAGAGAAAATGGTCGATAGTATTTACTTTGAGAATATTTTGAAAATAGGAAATCAGATCTTTATGTATTGGCGGTAAATCTTTTTGATTTTTTATTAAAGTACTATTTATTTCAAAAATACAATCTTTTTTATTATCAGAATAAGCATTCTCAATATGTTTGTAAAAATCCTTATAACGTTCAATAGCAATGGTTATAGCAGAACTTAGGTCTATTATTTGTTCTGAAATTTTTCGTAATTGAGCAGCAATTTCTCTACTACTTACAACACCATCATAAGTTGGTAACTTTTTAATTTCATCTTCTATTTTGTTTAGTTTTTCAAAGAAATTAGCAATAAATATATATTCTCCTAACAAAACAGAAATAGACAATATTCTAAAAAAAATCAATTATAAAAGATTCTTGTTTTTGTCCAAAGGCATCTATTTCTGCACCAAGTAATGTCGTATCATCAAATATTGGAGAAGCATCTTCAATATTATTACTTTCCAAAAAATTCTGAATTTGGTCAATATCCTCTCTAAACTCTGATATAATTGAAAAAAGTCTATCAAGCTGATTTTCTTGCATGGTTTAGTAAGAGTTAGTTGGTTTAATATAAATACAACACTTTATTTTCTAATTTTATAACACTATTAGGTATTTTTTCACTATAAACTCCTTTTTCTTTAGCTTTATTATAATAATATCTCCAAGAATACCAAAGATGGCTAAGCAAAACTAAATCTAATGGCAACATCTCAAGTACTTTTTCATTCTTCTCTAATAGTTTCTTAAAAGAAGAGTCTATTTTAGTTTTAATGTTACTAGGAAGATTAGTAAAATTATTGTCATCTATATTAGATGAATTGAGTGTTGTCTTATCTCTGTCTATTTTAAAAAAAGATAGTTCACCCCCTCTAATAGCATTATAAACATCACTTTCTACGTGTCCATAAGGCATTGCATAAAAATTATCAAAAGCTATATCTAAAAGAGTGTCATCTTTATCTTTTTCAGCTTCTATTGCAGAGCAAAAAAACAATAGCTTTAGTACTTTTAAAATACTAAAGTCATTATTCTCAAAAGAGCCATATTTCCCTATATACCATTTTTGTAATTGGTATACAAAGTATTCAAATGCTTGTCCTTTTTCAGGCAATGCTACCATAATATTTGTTTCTTTTAACGCGACAAAGATACATTTTTTTTTTACTATCTATGATTTTTGTGACAAAAAATCTTTATACTTCATGAAAAATAAACTAACACTACTCGCAAAACTTGGACTATACTTATATAGATGAAATTTTTCAATGTATCAAAAGAAGTATTATTTATAAATAGAACTACAAGTAAAAAAATGAAAAGTAATAAAATAGAACCTCCCCATAAATAAGAATATATTTTTTTCTGTTTGGTTACAAAAGAAGCATTACTTCTATCTTTTTTTGGATCACATTCTTCAAAAATCTCCTCTAACTCAACTTCACTCAAAATATCTTTATATCTATTTTTTAATTGATAATATTGTTTATCATATAAATCTACTTTTTTAGTTAATTCCCATCGAGAATAATAAAGTAAACCTACAGATATTATTAAAAATACAAAAGATAAACCAATAATTTCATTTGTAAACCCTCCTGTAAAATCTCCTTTTGAAACAACTCGAATTACCATTACTGAAATAAAAAATGAAACTAATGTCAATATGCTTTTCTTAAAATCATTTATAAAAGAATCTACAATGCTAGAAATTTTAGCTTGTAAGTCTAATAATATTTTTGATAATTCATTCCTAACTTGAAGATATTGTTTTACATTATTCTTTTCATATATCTTATAATTAGAGAGAATAGAGTCATACACAGAATCATTTAGAGAAAATGTGTATTTATGAATATTAAGAGAAATTATATTTCGGGCAATATTAATTTTATCATTATTATTTCCTCCTAAGTATAACCACTGATAGACCTTGTATATTGAATCACGAGATTTTATATCTACATTAATAATAGGTAAAGTAACTACATTTAACTGCCCCTTCAAAGACTTAAAAGCATTTAATTTGTATTCATAAATATCTTCTTTTATAGATGAATAATCAAAAATAAAGCTATACATGTAAAGTATACATGCTTTAGCGAATACTAACTGTAAAGGATTATTTTCATCAAGTTCAGAGTTAAATAAATCCTCTGGCAAAAAATTATATTTCTTGATTTCACAATAGCATAAACTTCTTGCTTCATTAATTCTTTTTACTCTATCTACACTTCCTATTCCTGCTAAATTATACAAACTATTCTTACTGACAAAAGCTATAGAGTTTGTTGCCCAATTATGAAAATAATTATCCTGAACTTCAAATATTAATAATGTAACAAAATAATTATCAATAATCGCAAAAAACTGAGATAAAGAAAGTGATTTTATGTATTCTGTAAAACTTTCAATATCATATATTGATAATCGATTATTTTGAAATTTCTTTTCAATATGAATTTTTATCTTCCCTTGTTGAAAACTACTATTTTGCAAATCAATGATAAAATCATTCCAACTATTTTTTACATTTGAAAGATAACTAATAGGATCTTCCTCCTCTTCTTCAAAAAATGAAACTTCAATTAAATCTCTTGAATTAATAATAGTTTTTCTCCAATCATCTGTTTCAGAAAAATTCTTTGATATATTATTAACTTGATATTCTATAGTAAAAACATCACAAGTCTCTTTCTTTGAAATTATTCCAAAAGAGTCCGAAAATAAACCAATTATAACATCACTGACATCACTCATAATTAATCTTTTTTCAATCCTTCTGCATATTTATATCCATTGGAACTTTGTATCATAATATATTCATTCCCTTGATCATCTTTATGTGGTTGTATAACCCTTTCTATATTCAAAATTTCTTGTTTTAGATTTAAATCTATTTCATTTGTAAGACGAATTATATCTTTAAATTTATCTCTAATTACACTTGGTGTTTTTTCAAAGACATTATCAAATTTATATTTTTGAGGTAATCTCTGAATTTTATTTTTAAGATTATTCATATCTAATGAAGTATCATATGGTTGATAACCTCCAATTATAACATCTTTATAATAATTTATATCAAATTGTCCCTCACTTTTAAAATAAGCAATTGTGGCATTTCTTAAACACAAATAATCTTGTTTATGTCTACGTTGCAATTTGTTAATTTCTTTTTTTATAGAGTTGTATGCAGTCATTGTATTTTTTTCATTATCTCTGACCTCTTTTAACTCTAAAAATGTTTTCCACCAATAAAGAGCTCTTGATACATTAGCATCATAGGTAAGTATTTTTTGCACATCTAAAGTCTCTTCTCCATAAAAATAATTCATAATAAAAGATTTAAATATTTTTTTCTTAGTAGGCAAACCACTTCTCTTATCTCCAGTTGATTCTTCTAAGAATTCTGAATAATCTGCCTTTGCAATTACAAATTTATAATTGTCTATTTCTGTATCTTTTACTAATGCTATCATTAGTATTCCTTTGGGGATTTCTTTACCTAGGTACTTAATAGTATCGTTTGCTTCTTTTTCAACTACTAATAATCTTTCTGCTAAAGATCTACATTTTTCTTTCCTATCATCATTTTTAATAATATTCTCAATATGATTTTTAGTAGTTTCTAAAGTTGGTTCAAAAATATATTCTCTATCTCCTTCATTATTAACACAACTATCTATTAATTCTTCAATATAATTTTGAATATTATCCGAATTTTCAAAATTTTCATCTGAAACAGTATCTTCTGTTTTATCTATTTTTAGAAAAGTGTAAAACTCTATTTTCATAATTTATTAACTTATCTTATTATTGTTTTATTAATTTTAAAAAATTAAAGAATGTAGATAATGTTATAATTTTACAAATTAATTATCAGTTTATTATACTCTTTAATTTTCTATCTAATTTTATAAATTAATTTCAAATTGTTTAAACTTAAAACAAATGTAACTCGCTTTAATTGATCAAGTTACAAAGAGTTAAAAAAATAACACAACATCTGTAATTTAATTTTAAACATTTACAAATTTGGATGCAACAAGTTATTTTCCTTATTGTTAATCAAAATTCTCTCGCTTGATCAAACCACTGCGTTATTTTCTCTTCCTCAATAGCAAAAGACGCTACTTCTGCTAGCTGACATACAGCTTCGTAGGTTTCCTCTCGCTCAGTAGTTTCTATATTAGGCAAACCGTTGATAACAGCGATAAGCCCCTCTAATAGGCTCCTAACTTCTTTTTCCTCTTTAGCTTTTTTTACGGCTTTTAGGGTTTCCTTATAGGCTTTCATTGCCTCTCTGCCGTTCTTGCCTTCCCACGAAG
>CALFOY010000257.1 GCA_937919265.1 uncultured Capnocytophaga sp.
ACGAGATCTAGTACGGTCTCGTGGGCTCGGAGATGTGTATAAGAGACAGTAATGAAAGATTTTCTAATAAAGAACTGGTTAGGGTTGGTGGCTGTAGTAATAAGTGTAGTTACTTGGCTTTCTTTTTGGTTAAGATTTAGCCCTTTTACTTGGGATAGTTTTAGTGTTATGGCTACAACTATGGGAGTAATTGTTACATTTTTAGTAGGCTTTCAGATTTGGACAGTTATTGATAACAAGGAGTTTAAGAAAGAGGTTAAAGCAGAACAAAAGGAAGTGAAAGATACCTTGCAAAGCGTTGTATATCAAGAATTAATAAATCAATTTATTATTAATTTTGAGTTTTCAATGGTGTATAATGAGATAGGGAGAAACTTATCTCCTTATCTAAAATTTGCCTTACAAACAATTCAGTTAGGATTGAGTTGTAATCAAATTGAAAAATGCAATTTAGTGATTAAAGGAATGTTAGAGGTTATAGAAAACAGCTCTGTTGAATTTACCAATCGGCAACACTCTATGTTACTTGATATTTTTTATAATATAAAGATACCTGATCCTACAAGCGGACTAAATACCAAAGGGTTAGAATATGTAGGAGAACGCATAAGAAAAGCAACCATAATATAAGGGAATTGTTTTCTTCATCCCCTTTGTTGTAATTATTATCGTGGGGTGTGTTTTTTCTTTCACGTTGCTTATCATTTATTTGTTGTATAACATAAAAACCATTAGAGATACGTTCTCTGTTCCAGCGCATTTCAGATTCTAACAATTCTAAAAATGTTTCTTCAGACATTCTTTTAAACGGCTTCTTGTTGTCATAGTAAGAGGTCATAACAAACAAAATTTTTAAAGCACAAAGGTATGAAAAATAATTCAGATAACCAAAATAGTTATATTAATATATATCTTAAAGAGGCTTTTTCTAAACTAGGAAAAGACCAAACTGAAATAGTAAAAGACTTAGGGGTATCTCAGCCATACGTATCTAATTTAATGAATGGGAAAAAGTCTGTAGGGAAAAATATGGCTGAAAAATTAGTTAGTCTGTATGGTTTTGATAAAGCTAAAATTCTCACAGGCGAAGGCTCTATGCTCATTCCACAAACAGAAGAAGCCGTACCAGAGGAGGAAGAGGAAAGCTACTTAAGAACAGAGCGCAACAAATACGGATTATCTCTGCAAGACATACACGAACATACTGAAATATCTGTGAAAGACCTCAGCTTATACGATAGCGGAGAAAAGGAAATGCCTAAGAAGGTAAGGCGTATCTTAGAAGGTTTTTTTGAGAGGGTAGAGATGGAATACGAAAACAAAGCTGAAGATGAAGAAAGAGAGCGTACAGAAATACCTATTTTACAAACAGAAATGATGTTATCTTCTGTAAAAGTGCCTTATTATGATGTAGATTTTGCAGGAGGTTGGACATCTTACGAGCTTTCAACTCAAACTACACCTACATTTATAATTAGTTCTCCTGATTTTGCTCGTGCAGAATTTGCCTGTAATTTAATAGGAAATTCTATCTCTAACAGAATAAAAAACGGCTCTATTATTGGACTACGTAGAATAGTAGATTGGCAAGTATATTTTCCAACAAATGAACTATATGGAGTAATTACAAAAAATGATTTGAGAACCGTTAAAATTGTAAAAAGAAGTAAAAAAGAAGGTTTTTTAGAATTAATCCCTGACGCTTTACCCGAATTTAATAATCCTCCCTATGAGCCTGAAATAATACCAATTGATTATGTAGTGGATTTTTACCAAGTAGTAGCTTATGCTTTCTTTGAAAGATTAGCTTTTTAAAAAGTAAAGTATTTTGTAAAATAATGTAAAAAAATAAAATAATTATATAAATAATGTTATCTAAATATATTTGGGATTTATACAAAGAAAGCAAGCAAGGTAAAGAAACTATTGATTTTTTTGAATATCATAATGTTTTCTGGAACGATGTAAAGGTTATCAATAAGTATAATCCTATCTATGGAAAATGGATAGAAAAAAGGGATTATGAAAGCATTATGCAACAAATAGGCGATAGCTCATTTGATACAAATCCTTGTTTTGATTTTAAAGACTTTTCGGAAGTAAGAAAGGAGTTTGAAACTTGCTTAGATGAGGGAATTTATTTCATATTTGATAATGATGAAAAACGCTATGTTATAGACCCCAAAGACTATGCAATTTTTCTAAATCTGCACATAGTAATGTCTTTCTATTTTTATGCAATAGCTTATGAGTATGCATTTCCTTACCTATTTACATACCGATTTTTTGACTTAAACAAAATTGCTGACACTTTTAACATAGAGCTTCCAAAGCTACCTAAGAAAAGCGACTATCGTGCTCGTTGTATGTATTACATTGAGCTTTGTGAGGTGTTTTACAAGTTTAGAATAGAAAACAATCTTACCCCTAATGAATTATGCGCTTTCTTGTACGATTTTGCCCCTAACTATGTAAACAAGGAAAAAACGGAAATATTTAAGCCAACTCAAGCGTGGTTCATAGGAGGGTTAATCTCAGAGGAAGAACGATTGGAAGAAGTAAAATTTTGGCAAGCAAATCCTGAAACTAAAAAAGGAGATATTTTAGTACATTATGAAACTTCTCCTATTAGTGCAATTACTCATATATGGATAGCGCAAACAGACGGAGTTGTTGATCCTTTTTTCTATTATTACGCCAATTCTTATATAGGTGATGGAATTGAGATACCATACATAACACTGAAAGAATTAGAATCTGATGAATATTTTTCAAAACACCCTCTAATACGTAAAAAATTTCAAGGAGTAAATGGTTGGGCTATATCTAATAACGATTATTCACATTTATTGCAGTTGATAAGAAGTAAAGGGTTTGATACATCTGTGTTACCAACATTACAGGCTCCTGAACCACCTCAGGGAATTGAATTGCATAATGAAAGAGATGTGGAAGTGAAATTATTAGAATATTATCTGAACCAGATAGGATATTTTGAAAACAAAGATTTCATAAGACAATTACCAATAAAGGCAGGTAGAGGTAATAGGATATATCCTGATTATGCCTTACATTACGACAATAAAAGAGGATACGAGAAAGCAAAGATACTTATTGAGGCTAAATATCATCTAAAAAATAATAAGGAAATAGAAGACGCTTTTAAACAAGCTCGTTCCTATGCTAACTTATTAGAAAGTGAAAAGATTATCCTTTGTGATAAGTATGGTCTAATTATTTATATGAAGAAAGGTTCTTTTGATAGATATAATTATGAAAAAATATATTGGAATGATTTGCAAAATCCTGATATTTATAACAAGTTTGTTAATATGTTAAAGAAGTGATTTAGCAGTAAAAACATACCCAAAAAATCAAAACTTACCACTTTGAATACCACTATAAAAAATAAAATATTGTAAATCAATTGTTTAAAAACATTTTTATATTAATGAATGTAGTTTATATTTCTCTTGGTAGTAATTTAGGTAATCGGAAACAATATTTGCAACGAGCAATAGTGGCTATTTCTCGCCATATAGGAAGGGTAAAAGCTGTTTCATCTATTTATGAAACTCCTGCGTGGGGCTTTGTCTCAGATCCTTTTTATAATGCTTCTATTGAGGTAGTTACAGAATTGGTTCCTGAAAAATGTTTAGAAAAATTACAAGAAATAGAAAAGAAATTAGGTAGAGTAAGAGAACCTGAATCTACTGAATATAAACCACGTACAATAGATTTAGATATTATTTATTACAATTCTCTTGTTTTAGAGAAAGAAAATTTGCATATACCTCATTATCAGTTGAGTAACAGGAGGTTTGTTCTTGTTCCTTTGATGGATATTATTCCTAATTTTGTTCATCCTATTTTAAATAAAACAACAGAGGAATTGCTTTTATTTTGTGAGGATAACTCATTGATAAACAAAGTGAAAGAAACTTTATTTATTCCAAAAGAATTAGATTTTTCAGAACGATTAAATTATATTGCAATAGAAGGAAATATAGGAGCTGGGAAAACTTCTTTAGCAACGCTAATTTCTGATGAATTTTCAGGCAGATTGGTATTAGAACGTTATGCAGAAAATCCTTTTTTGGCAAAATTTTATGAGAATAAAGAGCGTTATGGTTTCGCTTTAGAAATGTCCTTTTTAACAGATCGTTATCAACAGGTAAATGAGCAATTATCTAATTTAGAGTTGTTTAGTAAATTTATAATTTCTGATTATGATATTTTTAAATCTCTAATTTTTGCTTCGGTAACACTTAATAAAGATGAGTTTTCTTTATACAGAAAAATATTTTACATTTTGTATAAAGAAATACCAAAACCTGATTTGTATGTTTATTTGTTACAAAATTCTGAACAACTCTTAAAAAATATCCAAAAAAGAGGAAGAAGTTATGAGAAACAGATACCAAAATCTTATCTTGATGATATTCAGCATAGTTATCTTAATTTTTTGAAGAATAATACTTCTATGAATATTCTTTTTATAGATGTTTCAGAATTAGATTTTGTAGAAAATTTGGAGGATTATTACTATATTTTATCTTTAATAAATCAATATTAGAATGTCTTTTTTTAATGAAATTCAATTTAAAAATATTTCTATATATTTTTGGAAATTAGAAGAAAATTCTGAAGATTTGTTAAAAGATATAGTATTGTCTTCTAGTGATTTATTTATTTTTAATTCTTTAAAAATAGAAAAAAAACGTTTGGAATTTTTGGCTATTCGTTATTTGTTAAAAAAAGCAAATATTCCAATAGAATTTTTATATTACCAAAAAAATGGAAAGCCTTGTTTATCAAATGGTTATTTTATTTCTATAACTCATTCTTTCCCTTTTGTAGTATTGGCTATTGCTGAAAAAGAAATAGGTATTGATATAGAAAAATGTACGCCAAGAATTCTTAATCTAGCGTCTCGTTTTACAGATTGGCAACCACTATTTTCAGTTGATGAAACAGATAAAATACTGGCTTTCACTCAAATATGGACTATTAAAGAAGCTCTTTTCAAGATAGGTAATATACCAGAACTTGATTTTAATAAAAATTTAATAATAGAAGATTTTCAGCCTAAATTTCAATACCAAAAAGCACAAATTATTTATGAAGATAATTTGAAAAAATATCAAATTCATACAGAATTTTTAGAAGATTTTGTGTGGAGTTTAGCTTACTAAATTAGAAATCTTCTTTTATAAAATCCTCATATTCAGACCAAAAACTCTCAAATTTTTGCATATTTTCAACGAAAAATTCCATTGTACTTTGCCAAGTATTTTTATTATGAATAGAAATATTTTGTTTTTCAATGTAAATTCTAGAAATTTCTTTTCCATTTTCTAATAAAAAATTGAAATCAAAATTGAGATTTAAAGAGTATTCTTCTGCTAAAATATTTCGTAAGGCATATATTTTTTCATAATATTTTTCACGATTTTCTAGGCTACCTTCTATATCGAGCATAACCATAGCTCTGTCTCTTATACACATCTCCGAGCCCACGAGACCGTACT
>CALFOY010000258.1 GCA_937919265.1 uncultured Capnocytophaga sp.
ATTATGACAGCAATAAGTTGGCACTATCTGCGGGATTGGCGGGCAACTTCCGTTCGGAAAACGGATTAGTCGCTATCCCCGAAGCACAACTCTCGGCGTGGATCAGAGCTGATGATTCTCACAGCGGTTTTATAGATATCCCTATGCTAATGTTGCGCCCTCAACTGAATTTCTCTCCTTATTACTTCGCCCCCGAAGCAGGTATCCAAATTTTTATTTTCTATGTAAAAGCAGGCTACGCATTCCCTTGGGGTAAAATGAGTGACAACTATCCTTTTGACACGGGTAAATTCCGCCTTTCAGTAGGAGCTATTATACCGCTAAATATTAAATAAAAAATAATATGAAACATCTCTTTTTCTCCGTAGCCCTTGTGAGCACAATGCTCGGTTTTGGGCAGGTTTCTGGCAATCTCAATTATCAGAACAGAAATCAAAGTAATAGGGAAAACAACAACCTTTCTGTTGATTTCCCTACCAATTACGAAATGGTAGTCTCTGCCAAAGGACTGGCTAATATCAAAGCTGATGCTTTTGTGGCGATCTTCAGTGTGGTGCAGGTAGGCAAGAGTGCTGAAGAGGCTACCTCCCTAATGAATCAGCGTCTTTCGCCTGTGCTCTCTGCCCTAAAGGCTAAGAATATGGAGGCTTTTGTAGATATGATCTCCTTTGTGCCTATGTACGAATACGAGACCGAGAAGAAAGTCTTTAGCAAGCGCACCTACAATGAAGTGCCTATGGGCTTTGAACTCAAGCAAAACTTACATATCAAAATCAATGAAGCCTCTCGACTCAATGAGCTAATCACTCTACTGGCTAATAACGAGATCTATGATCTTGTACGTATGGACTACTACAGTAGCCAGTTAGAGACCATAAAAAAAGAACTTAAGGACAAGGTGAAATCAGCCTTTGCCGAAAAGCAAAAGCTCTATGAAACAACCCTTGGGGAGAGCTTTGCCTCCACTGAAAAGAAGATCATTGATGGTTTTTTCCACATTTCCCCTACCGAACAATATAGTAGCTACGAAGCCTATAGTAGTGCATCCTTACAAGGCAAGCGAGCAGGCAATGTGGTGCAAGCCAACAAGTCTACTACTCAGTATTACCAACCTATTGCTAACCGAGATTTTGATGTAGTACTCAACCCTATTATCGTAGAACCTATGATACAAGTGGTCTATGAAATAAAAATGAGTGTCAATCACCCTGATAAAAATAAAGCTAAAGAGGCACTATTGTTGACCCCTGCTGGCGAACTCAAGAAGATAAACTTGCCTTAACAACTATCCATAATATGAGAGAACAAGCAAGGAAACTTTACGACCAAGTCTAAGCAAATTATTCACCGTTGGTGCGAGTATCTGAATCGCGCCAGCGGTGGCATAATGCTTTATTTAGGATAGGTTTCTAGCAATCTCAATAGTGGCAATTAAAAACTAAAAATAAAATGAATCCAATAATCAAACAATGGGACACTGCTAAGTCTCTAATAAAAGATTACCAATATAAGGAAGCACTGGCTATTTATGAGGCTCTTTACCAAAAGGTAGAGACAGAACTTTCGGATAATTTTGACAAAGCTATGTTTTTTGGGGATTACTTTGGTGTATTGGCGGATGTTGCGCAGTATGACAAAGCGGAAGCTATGGCTGCTAAAGCCCTAAAATACATAACTGAAAATGAGTATACTACTCTAAACTATATCTTCTATAACTATGGGAATATGTATCTTCATCAAG
>CALFOY010000259.1 GCA_937919265.1 uncultured Capnocytophaga sp.
TTCTCAGCGAGCCATTGTTGCAATCGCGCGGCATCTATTTCTTTAGTCACTTCTTTGCCCTTTATAGTATCTTTTTTCAGGGTGTAGAGCAGTACAGTAGCCGTTTGTAGAGAATCTTTATTAGACAAGAGGTTCAGCTTGCCAAAGTAAAAATCGTCTATGTTAGGGAATAATACCTGCATCTCTTTAGCAAAAGTAGGGTCGTTATATTTGTATTGCGCCAACTCTTCTTTTAGCTGATTTATCTTTAGATCTTTACTAGAGAGCGACGACTTGTTTTTGTTGATTTCCGATAGTATTTCTTTGTCTATTTCCGATTCTTTTTGTCGTACAATAAGCTCAGTATTGAGTAGTTTGAAGTTTTTGAGGTTGCTTTGTAGCGTTTTTAGCTCTTCATCGCTAAATTTCTTATCCAAAAACGCTAATTCAATAGATTTAGGGTTCGTATTGTAGCGTATTTTCTTATAAATGATAGTATAACCACTGTTTTCAAACTCTTCCGTGATATAGTGCGCCACATTTTCGTTGAATTCCTTCTCTTTCAAAAGAGTATATGCCAAATACAAACTCGGGGTAACAATGAGGATTACTAGTGTAGTAATAACCACGCGCAAACGCTTGTTAAGCGCCTCATTACCCGTATTTTTAGGAGTGTATTTCAGGTATTTGATGATGAGAAAAGTAGCAATACCAATAAAGAAACAGTTAATACTATAGAGGTAAAAAGCACCTAAAAAATAACTAAAATTGCCCGTTGCCAAGCCAAAGCCTGCTGTACAGAGCGGAGGCATCAAAGCAGTAGCGATGGCCACCCCTGGTATAGGGTTCCCTTTGTCTTCTCGGGTTAGGGAGATAGCCCCTACCAAACCACCCACAAAAGCGATGAACACATCGTAAATAGTAGGCGAGGTACGGGCTAAAAGCTCCGACTGTACGTCCTTAAACGGACTGATATAGAAGTAGATAAACGATACTATAAGGCTCACTACCGTAGCGATAAGCAAACTGCGTCCTGTTTTTTTCAATAAGTCAAAATCGTAGGTAGCTAATGCAAAGCCTGCCCCCACAATAGGCCCCATAAGAGGTGAAATAAGCATCGCCCCGATGATTACAGCGGTAGAATTGACATTCAGCCCAATGGAAGCAATGAGGATAGCGCACGCTAAAATCCACAAGTTAGCGCCACGAAAAGAGATATTGCTAAGGATATCTTCAATTACTTTTTCCTTTTTCTCTTCCCCTTGATGTAAATTAAAAAGCTTTTTCAAAAAACTCATAATGTTAAGTATTTATGATGTTAGTTTAAAAATTAGGGACAAAGATAGTAATAATTTGCTAATTAGCAAATTAGCTTTAATGGCAGTGTGTATATTTTCTTATATCTATTTTTTTAAGATTTGGCATTTCTTCCAAAAATAAAATCTTTCCATCAATAATTTTGGTTTGTTCCCAAATGTTAAGGGTAGTTAGATGTTCTAATTTAAAAATACTGACCAATCATCGTCGGCATTGTCATAGCCTATAATTTTTTCCTTGTACTTATTGCCAAAGATGTATTCGCTTATAAAAGTATTGAAATCAACGTCAATCTCTTCAATACCTTCATAGCTATCGGCAGGGAAAATTACGTGTTGGGTGTGTTTGTCAAGAAAAAGAGGTTCATACAATAGTTGCCCTATTTCATACCACGAAGATTGATCGGCAGGAACGCGATATTGGTTATCCAACAACTCCTCCACGCTCCACAGAATGATATCGCCAAAAGAGCCACCATTGCAAAGTTTTAAAAAAGCACAATGTGCAGGAGCTATGAGTTGCAACACCTCTGGGGGAATATTTTCAGCCCCTTCGGGGATTTCGCCTATAAGTATGGCATCGGGCAATGCTACTAAGCAATTTCTATAATGGGTAATGATAGTTTCTAAGTTCATTTTCAATCAATTATTCTATCCAAACATTTGCGCATCATTGAAATTCTCACCGTCAAACTCTGAGGCGATAAGCGAGTGCCCCATAAGTGGAGAGATAAGCATCCCCCGATAATGACAGCCGTAGAATTGACGTTTAGTCCGATAGAAGCAATAAGGATAGCACAAGCTAAAATCCATAGGTTAGCACCTCTGAAAGAGATATTGCTGAGGATATCCTCAATTACTTTTTCTTTTTTCTCTTCGCCTTGGTGTAGATTAAGTAGGTTTTTTAAGAAACTCATAGTGTTAAATGTTAGTGTTTAGTAGTGCAAAGGTATAAAATAATTAGATAAAGTAGAAAATATATTCATCTGTTATTCAGTTTAGTATAAATTAATACATATTTAAGAAAACAAAATCCCTATGCTCATACCGCACAGGGATTTTATAGCTAATTATCATTGTTATTCATAATTTTTTTATACACTGAGTAAAATGGAGCTTTATAAGTAAAAAAACTATGAAAATAGGGATATATTTTTAATTTTAACTATCTATTTTCTGTTAAAATATCTGTGGATTCCATTTTTCAGGGTATTTTGGGGTAATATCTTTATAATATTCCTGAATTTCTAACATAATACTCTCTAATGAGCGTGTTTGTAAGTCTTCTACGCTTATTTTTTTCCCTATCCGAATAGTTTTTGTTCCAAAATCGCCCGCTGCTAACACAATAGGTACATTTGATTTTAGCGCCATATGATAAAAACCTAATCGCCATTTATTCACTCGAGAGCGTGTTCCTTCAGGAGTTACAACTAAGCTAAAATCTTCTTTTTTATACAATTCTGAAATAATATCTATTAAGTGATTTTTCTTTGAACGATCTATACCTATACCGCCCAAAGCCTTTACAATACCACCATACCAAGCCTTAGTATGAGCATCTTTTATAATGACTCTCAATGGTTTATCTAATTGCCAATAGGTCATATATCCTAAAAAATATTCGAAATTGGTTGTATGAGGAGCAACAACCAAAATACAACGATTAAGAGTATTCTCATCACCTTCCAATTGTATTTTCCAGCCTAATATTTTAAGCCCTATTTTACCTAATAATTGTTTTATTTTTTTCATTTTCAGAAATATAAAATAAAGGCTTTGGTTAAAAAATTACCAAAGTCTTTATGTGTTTAATCTATTTTTATAAATAATTTACTATTTTTTTAAGAGATGCAATTGTTTTGTCCAAATCTTCATAAGAAAGGGCGTCATTAAGGAAATAACTTTCAAAACCACTTGGAGGTAAATAAATACCCTCTTTAAGCATTCCGTGAAAATATTTCTTGAATCGTTCTTGGTCAGCTTTGCAAGATGAAGCAAAATCTACAACATCTTCTTTAGTGAAAAACACAGAAATCATTGAACCAAAACGATTTATTTTATAAGGAATTTTTGTTCTAGAAAGAATTTTTTCAAAACCATCGTGCAAATATTCTGTTTTCTTATTTATACTTTCAAATACATCAGCTCTTCGGTTTATTTCAGAAAGCATAGCATAGCCTGCACTCATTGCAAGAGGGTTACCACTAAGCGTACCTGCTTGATATATAAGCCCTTCTGGAGCAAGGCAACACATAATATCTTTACGTGAAGCGAATGCCCCCACAGGTAGCCCTCCACCTATTACTTTTCCAAAAGTAACAATATCTGCTTGAATACCCAATACTTCTTGCGCTCCTCCTTTTGCTAAACGGAATCCTGTCATTACTTCATCAAAAATGAGTAAAGTTCGGTGGCGAGTACAAAGTTCTCGTAAGCCTTCCAAAAATCCTTCCTTAGGAAGCACACAGCCCATATTTCCTGCTATAGGTTCTATAATTACAGCAGCAATATCATCTGGATATTCATTAAATAATGCCTTAACAGATTGTAAATCATTATATTTAGCTAATAAAGTATCTTTTGCTGTTCCTTGAGTAACTCCTGGGCTATTAGGCGCACCAAAGGTTGTAGCTCCACTTCCTGCCTCTATCAGGAAAGAATCTGAATGTCCGTGATAACAACCTGCAAATTTGATAATTTTTTCTCTTCCTGTATAGCCTCTTGCCAATCGAATAGCACTCATACAAGCCTCTGTACCACTATTAACAAAACGTACTTTATCAACATTAGGCACCATAGAAATAACCATTTCAGCTAGTTTCGTTTCTATTTCAGTAGGCATTCCAAAAGAAGTCCCTTTTTTAGCTTTTTCAATAACTGCATTTACAACAGGTTCATAAGCGTGTCCAAACAACATTGGCCCCCAAGAGGATATATAGTCAATCAATGTATTTCCATCTTCATCATACAAATATGCTCCTTTGGCTTCTTTAACAAAAATAGGGGTTCCGCCCACAGAATTAAAAGCCCGAACAGGCGAATTCACTCCGCCAGGTAATACTTTCAAGGCATCTGAAAATAATTCACTACTTCTTTTATATAACATAATTTTTATTTTTTTGCAAATGTACAATTTTTCTAATATTCAATGATACAAAATAATGAATTTTAGTATTTTTTTATCTAAAAATTAATATCTGTCTCTTATACACATCTCCGAGCCCACGAGACCGTACTAGATCTC
>CALFOY010000260.1 GCA_937919265.1 uncultured Capnocytophaga sp.
CTGCAAAGATAGAAAAAATTTAATTCAAAAATATTTTTATAGATTTAAAATTATTTTTTATCTTTGCCTTTCTTTCAAAGAAACAAATTTTCAGGAGGTTATAATTAAAAAAGATGAATGTAATATTTGTATTAGTAGGTTTTTTTGTTGGTTTTTTGCTAACTCGTAGTGTGTTTGGAGGTATTGGAGGGATTTTCGCGGCTTTATTGTTTAAAACTCTTTATTTTGATAAAAAATTTCCTAATAAAGTAGCTAAGCCTACAAAAATTTATTCACCTGCCGATTTTGAATTGAATTTACTTTCTCTTTGTGCATTGGTTATCAGGGCAGATGGTGCGGGTTCTCGTCAAGAATTAGATTATGTAAGACATAAATTTGTTTCTCTTTACGGAAAAGAAAAAGCAAACCATATCTTTCGTACATTTAGTCAGATAAATAGAGAAAATATTTCTTTGGAGCGTGTTTCTCTTTACGTTCGAGTACGTACTCAGTATGAAACAAGGCTAGAAATAATTCACTTTTTATTTCAGGTTGCAGATATTGACGGAAGTGTACGAGAGGCGGAATTACAAAGAATTCAAAGAATAGCTTATCAGTTTTCTATTTTTCCATCAGATTTCGAGAGTATAAAAGCGATGTTTTATAAAACAGCTGATGATGATTATAAAATATTGGGTATTTTACCAACAGCAACTGATGCCGAAGTGAAAAAAGCATATCGTGATATGGCTAAAAAATACCATCCAGACCGTGTAGTTACCGAAGATGAAGCAATTCGCAAAGGAGCAGAAGAGAAGTTTAAAAAGGTACAACGGGCTTATGAAAATATAATGAAAGATAGAGAAAAATTATAAATATAAGAAAAACCACAAAATCTATATTTAAAATGAAAAACATTATTTCTTTTATTTGTCTTCTTTTAGGAGGCGCTACCCTTTATGCACAAACGCAATATACCGTAAAAGGTTTTGTGCATAATGCTTCGCTTGAAGGTATTGCTAACGTCTCCATCAAAATATTGGATGCGGACACTAATGTAATAGTGAATGAACCTGTTACTGGGAGCAATGGACTTTTTAGCTTTTCGTCTGCTAAACGCAATTTGCGTATTTATATTGAGAGTACAGGCGATTACTTGTCATATACCGGTGAACCTTTTTTGCTGAATAAGAACATAGAGTTGCTTTCTATCTGTCTTGTTTCTTCTCTGAATTTGGAAGAAGTAGTAGTCACTGCTACAAAAAAGAAAGCTGCTGTGTATATGGAGCAAGGGAAAATAGTGTTTTCGCCCAAAAATAGTCTTACTCATCAGCAGGGGACGGCACTCGATGCACTGAAAAACACTCCTAATGTGGTAGTAGACAATCAAAACCACCTGAGCATTGGCGGAAAAAGCAATGTGTTGGTTCTTATCAATGGCAAACCTACTTATATGCAGCCTGACGATTTGGCAAATTACCTAAAATCTATACCTATAGCACAAATTAAAAAGACGGAATTGCTGCTCAATCCGCCTACTGAGTACGAAGCACAAGGAGGGGCTGGAGCGGTGAATATAGTACTTGACAAAAAGACAATAGAAGGGACATTCTTATCGCTGAACAATGGGGTATCGTATTGGTGGAACTTGCGACAAAACACTGAACTACAATTACAACACAGCGTGAAGAAAGGTATTCTACATTTAGGGTACAATCACCAATTAGGACATTACGCAATGGATTACGGCAGTGAGCGCGTGCAAAACGGACTGCGCTACGAAAGTCCGACTGATGATACTGACAAGCGCAAGACCATAGCGGGGCATATAGGCTATGACTATTGGCTTGACAAACGACACTCTTTAGGCGCTCAACTGGCTGCTAACACGCTATTTGGAAAAGGAACGACCAGTACTACTACTCGCTTTTTCGACATAGCTAATGTATTGGAAAAAACGCTATCGGGCTATAACGATTATTTTATGCAGAAAGCCAATCGCTATAGTGCTAATGTTTATTATACTTTTGCTCCTTCGGATAACGAACGCTATCAGTTGGACATAGATTACGCTTTTTTTGATGGAGGCTCTGGCAATAGGCAACCCAACACCTATCGTTCGCCAGCGGGTGTCATACTTTCTCACGAGACCTACCTATCAGAAAACGATAGAAAGATACATATTTTTGCTACTTCTTTCCGTTCAGAATTACCCTTATGGGGCGGAAGCCTTACGGCAGGAGCTAAGTATTCGCAAGTGTTTTCGGACAATAGTTTTCAGTTTTTTAGACAATTGCCTACCCATAACCTCATAGATGTAAACCGCTCGAATGCTTTTGACTTCAAAGAGCGTATTTTTGCTGTATATGCCCAGTATCATTACCCTATCACCGAGCGCTTGAGTGCTGAGGTGGGCCTACGCAACGAAACTACTTTTTCTAAAGGACAGTTATTGCCCGAAAAAGGAAGTTCTTCGACACCCCAAGAACACCAAAAACACTATACAAACTTCTTCCCAACCCTTAATTTGCAGTACCAATACAACAATAACCTGCAGCTATTTGCAGGCTATAGCATTCGTATCAACCGACCTGAGTACCAAAATCTCAATCCGTTTGAATACCTTTTGGACGAACTATCGTATTGGAAAGGTAATCCGTTTTTATTGCCTGAAAAGATTCAAAAAGCTACTTTTTCGGCTTCGTACAAAAAGATTTCTTTTACAATGGCTTATAGTTACTCTACCGATTTTTTTAGCAGTATCAATGAGCCTTTTCAAGCTAATAAAATCATTTCTATACCTAAGAATATAGGCAAGCAACACCATTTGCTCTTTTCACTCTATCAAGAACTGAATTGGGGTAATGGCTATCAGACAACTCTTACCCCTAACCTCAGCTATATAGAGAATAAAGGGGCGGTAATAGAAGGGAACACCTTGCACCTACACAGATGGCAGTACAGTCTGACAATGCAAAATTATTTTCGTTTGCCTTACCAACTGAAAGGAGAGCTTACAGCCGTTTACAATTCGCGTAGATTGGCGGGTATTAACGAAATAGCTAAGTCTTCTGGCGGAATAGATATTGGATTGCAACGTACTTTTTTTAATAATCGGTTTACGGCTACTTTTAGCTTTACTGATATTTTTCACACTCAACGTTGGGATAGCGAGAGCCATTTGCCTAACTTAGACCTATACGCCTATGGTAATAGCGAAAGCCGACAGGTGAAGTTGAACCTTACTTACCAATTTGGAAAAGCTAAAGAGGTACACACAAGTGAAGTAGAAGAGGTAGAGAGATTGTAAAATTATTTAATAAAAAACAAAAGAGAGAAATAATTATTTCTCTCTTTTGTTTTTATAGAAAAAGAATGTCCTTTATAACTTCTTTTTCAAATTCTTCATTAATTTGAGCTACAATTTTACTTTTTCCTAAACTTAAATTTTCTTTAAGTGAAGCAGAATTTATTTTAATAATCAATGTAGTGCCTTGTAAGCGAACTTCATCTGTATAACGTAAAATACTTTCTCCTGCTATTTTTTTCCAAACATCTTTTATTTGAATTTTATCTAAGCCATAAGTAAGATTGTTATTTGTAACTACCTTATTTATAATATCTTTTAGTAAAGAAACATCATTTTCTCTTTTCATAATTATAAAGTTTCTTTTAGCCATTTATAAAAAGTTCGTTGCCAAAAAAGTCCATTTTGAGGTTTCAATACCCAATGATTTTCATCAGGGAAATATAAAAATTGACTTTTTAAACCTTTACTTTGTGCAGCGGTAAATGCTTGAAATGCTTGTTCTTCAGGTACTCGATAATCTTTGCCTCCTTGGATAATTAGTATAGGCGTATCCCAATTATTTACAAAATTAATAGGATTAAAGTTTTTATAAGAATTTTGAGCTACTGCATTTTTTGTATCCCAATAATTTCCTCCTATTTCGTGATTATTAAAAAATTTTTCTTCTGTGGTTCCGTACATACTTTGTAAGTTAAATACCCCACAATGAGAAATGAATGATTTAAAACGTTTTTGATGAATTCCAGCTAAATAGAATACAGAATATCCTCCGTAACTAGCTCCAATAGCTCCTATTCGGTTTTTATCAATAAAAGATTCTTTTGCCAATGCATCTGTAGCTGCAAGATAATCTTTCATTACTTGTCCGCCCCAGTCTTTACTTATTTCGTCATTCCAAGCTTGTCCGTGACCAGGCATTCCTCTACGATTAGGCGCAATAATGATATACCCTTCAGAAGCCATTAATTGAAAATTCCAACGAAAACTATATGATTGAGTAAGAGGAGATTGTGGCCCTCCTTGACAATAAAGCAAAGCAGGATATTTTTTATTAGCATCAAAAAAAGGAGGGTAGATAACCCAAGTGAGCATCTTTTTCCCGTCGGTTGTATCAATATAGCGCTTTTCAGTTTTACATAGAGCTATATTTTTATAAAAATCTTTATTAATATCAGTTAATGGTTCTAATTTTTTAGTTTTCAGGTCAATAGTGAAAATTTCTTTAGCGTGGTTCATATCTGTACGAGTAACAATAAGTGTGTTTTTATATTGTCCTTCAATACTATTGATATCAAAAAAACCATCAGTTATTTTGTTGATTTTCAGTTTTTTCTCAAAAGGGAAAATTTCAAAAAGTTGGATAGTTCCATCTGTTGGTACAATACAAAAGATAGATTTGCCATCTGTATTCCATCGAAAACTTTGTATAGTATAATCCCAATTTTTCGTAATATTTACTCTTTTTCCTTCTAAAAGTAAATATAAATCATTTTTTCCTGCTTCGTGTCCATCTTTTTCCATACTCAACCAAGCTAAAACATCTTTGCTGCTAAATTGAGGATGAGTGTCATAACCAAGCATTCCTTCAGTTATATTTTTTGTTTGTTTGGTAGCTAAGTCATACTCATAAATGTCTGTATTAGTACTATTTACATAATCATTTCCTACTTTTGCTTTGGTTACAAAAAGAACTTTTTTCCCATCATTGCTCCAAATATAATCTTCTGTACCACCAAAAGGCTCTTGAGGGCAGTGGTAAGGTAATCCTTCTAATATATCAATTTCTTCTTTTGTATTTTTATTTTGAATGAAAATATGAGAAAAGTCTCCTTGTTTCCATTTATCCCAATGTCTATAATCCATTGATTGATAAATACTTCCAGATGATTTTTCTAAATCAGAATAAAAATCTTTTGCAAAAGTGGGTTGTAATTTTACTGATTTTTCAAGTAGAATAAAGTTCCCCGTTGCATCTTCTTTTCTTGTATTTTCTTCTATTTCATTCCCTGAAATTTCAATAGATTTTTTGTCAATAACCGAAATTTTAAAGAATTTCTTATCAAAAGAATTTTCTTTAATATTTGGAGTTGAGACACTATAAAAAACAATTTCCCCACTTTTAGAAGTGCCAAGAGGAGAAATTCGCTTTATTTCCCAAAGTTTTTCAGGGGTCAAAAGCTCTTGTGCAGAGGCATTTAGCGTCATAAGAGTGGTAATGGTTAAAAGATTTTTTATCATAAATTTATGGCTTTTGTTCACTTACATATAATGTTTGGTCAAAAACTTTGAAAGACAGTGTTTTATCATCATTCAAATCGTATCTTAAAAGAAGTTCTCCCCAGTCCAAACCATCTGAAAAATCACAAATTATCCAACGATGATTTAGTAATTTAATTTTATTAATCTGAAATTTAGCATTGCGACGAGGACGATAATCAATAAGAGGGTGATTTTCATCTTTGGTTACATTTGTATTCAATAATTGGTCTATAATGAATTGTTCAGGATTTGAAATTTCATTTTTTTCAAAGAAATATAAAGCATCTTCATTACTTTTTATATCAAAATATCTATAATCATCAAGTAAAAAAG
This sequence comes from uncultured Capnocytophaga sp., assembly GCA_937919265.1. Lineage (GTDB taxonomy): Bacteria > Bacteroidota > Bacteroidia > Flavobacteriales > Flavobacteriaceae > Capnocytophaga. The sequence continues at coordinate 5,882 of CALFOY010000260.1, forward strand.
ACATTTTTTGTAAAGAATCTTGTAATTTCTCAACAGAAATAC
>CALFOY010000261.1 GCA_937919265.1 uncultured Capnocytophaga sp.
AGTATAAAAGTAAAAGTAATATAATGAATTGATTTTCAATGCTTTGTATTATTGTTTCAATTTGAAAATATTTATTTTTCAAAAATAATTAAAAATTATTTGGTAGAAAATAAAAAAGTTGTAAATTTGCCACTTGAATTTTTAATAAAATATTTTTATGAATCATTACGAAACTGTTTTCATTTTGAATCCCGTTTTATCTGAGGCACAGATAAAGGAAGCAGTAGAGAAATTTGAAAATTTCTTAACTTCTAAGGGTGCAGAAATAGTAGCAAAAGAAAACTGGGGCTTGAAAAAATTAGCTTACAGTATTCAAAACAAAAAAAGTGGTTTTTATCACTTATTTGAATTCAAAGCTCCTGGTGAGGTTATTGAAGTTTTAGAGTTGGAGTTTAAACGCGATGAGCGAGTTATGCGTTATTTAACTGTAAAACTTGATAAAGATGCCATAGCATGGGCAGAAAAAAGAAGAGCGAAGTTAAACACTAAAAAAGCGTAACTATGTCTAGTATTGAACAACAAGCAAAAGGAAAAAAAGAAGGAGATATTAGATATCTTACTCCACTAAACATTGATACTAATAAAAATAAGAAATATTGCCGTTTCAAAAAATTAGGTATCAAATATATAGACTATAAAGATCCAGATTTCTTATTGAAATTTGTTAATGAGCAAGGAAAATTATTACCTCGCCGTATTACAGGTACATCATTGAAATTTCAAAGAAAAGTGGCTGTTGCAGTGAAAAGAGCTCGTCACTTAGCTTTGTTACCTTATGTAGGAGATTTGTTAAAATAATTAAACAAAAAAGTAAATGGAAATCATATTAAAACAAGATATTCAGAAATTAGGTTTTAAAGACGATGTTGTAACTGTAAAAAACGGATACGGACGTAATTACCTAATTCCACAAGGATTAGCTATATTAGCTACTCCATCTGCTAAGAAAGTATTAGCAGAAAACTTAAAACAAAGAGCTTTTAAGGAAAAGAAAATTATTAGCGATGCTCAACAATTAGCAAAAGCATTACAACAATTAGAAATTAAGATATCTGCAAAAGCAGGAGCTGGAGATAAACTTTTTGGTTCTGTAAATCACGATGATTTAGCAAAAGAATTAGAAAAAGCTGGACATATTGTTGATAAAAAATATATCCATATTCCAGGAGGAAATCTTAAAAGAACAGGAAAATATGAAGCATCTGTTCGTTTACACAGAGAAGTTATTATATCTCTTCCTTTTGAAGTAATAGCTGAAGTAAATCAATAATAGTTAATAAATAAAAAAAATCTATCTAAGTAAGGTAGATTTTTTTTTATTTATATCAATCGAAAATTTAATTAATCAAAAGATTGCATTTCAACTAATTTTCTATAAGTACCATTTTTAGCCATTAAAGTAGTATGGTTTCCTTGTTCTATTATTCTTCCTTTTTCCATAACAACAATAATATCAGCATTTTGTATAGTAGAAAGTCGATGAGCTATAACTATTGAAGTTCTATTTTTCATCATATTTTCTAGGGCTTTTTGTACTAATTTTTCACTTTCAGTGTCAAGAGCAGAAGTAGCTTCATCAAGTAACATAATAGGAGGATTTTTGAGTACTGCTCTGGCTATGCTTAATCGTTGTTTTTGCCCTCCAGATAATTTTCCTCCCATATCTCCTATATTAGTTTCAAATTGTTCAGGTAAATCTTTTATAAATTCATAAGCATTTGCAACCTCAGAAGCTTTTTTAATTTCTTCATCAGAAGCATCAGGTTTCGCTAATAAAAGGTTATTTTTTATACTATCATTAAAAAGAATAGAGTCTTGAGTAACCATTCCAGTGAGATTTCGTAAAGAAAATAAAGTCATATCTTTAATATCTATATTATCAAAAGATATGCTACCTTTTTCTACATCATAAAAACGCATAATCAGGTTGGCTATTGTGCTTTTTCCACTACCAGATTGTCCCACAAGAGCAACTGTTTTTCCTTTTGGAATATCAAGAGAAAAATCTTTTAATATATATTCATTTTCATACTTGAACCATATATTTTTGATAGAAATACCTGTTTCAAAATTTGTTTTTTCAATAGCATTTTCCTTATCAAATATCGGATTTTCAGCGTTTAAAACTTGCATTATACGATCACCAGCAGCATTTCCTAAACGTAATTGGTAAGAAGCTTTACTTATTGCTTTCGCGGGAGTTAAAATATTATAAGCCAGACCGATGTATGCTATAAATTCTGAACCACTTAGAGCATTATCTATTAAAACCATTCTCCCTCCAAACCAAAGTAAAATACCAATAACACTGATTCCTAAAAATTCACTTATAGGAGAGGCTAAATTTTGTCTATTAGAAAGTTTATTAGCTTGTTCAAAAAAACGTTCTGTGGAGGATTTGAATCTTGAAACAAAATGACTTTGAGCATTAAAAGCTTTAATGATTTTTAATCCAGATAAAGTTTCTTCTATAATTGATAGAAAAAAACCTTGTTCCTCTTGTAATTTTGTAGAATGTTTCTTTAAAGATTTCCCTATTTTGGATATAATAATTCCTGAAAATGGAATGAAAATAAAAACAAAAATTGTTAATTTAAAACTTATGCCAAACATTACTATTATTGTAAATAATATGGTAAGAGGCTCTCGCACAATCAGTTCTAAAATTGAAAGATAAGAATTTTGGAACTCACCTAAATCTCCACTTATACGAGCCATTAAATCTCCTTTTCTTTTTTCTGAAAAATATGAAGTAGGAAGCCTGTCTCTTATACACATCTCCGAGCCCACG
>CALFOY010000262.1 GCA_937919265.1 uncultured Capnocytophaga sp.
CACTAAGGTTGTAATATCCTTTGATGATGGCAAAATATTCTTGATCATCCCACAAGTGGGCTTCTACTCCTACAGCGGTATCATCATTGTTGAAGTTATACACCTCTAAATTCACTCCTCCACCTTCTTCTTTGTCCATTTCTTCTATAGGAAAGAGGTGCAATACGCTTTTATCTTCTACAAAGTCAAGCATTTCATAGATTTCTTCTAAAAATTCTCCCGAAATATCAAACTTTTCAGCTAATACTTGGGTATCTTCGGCTTTATAGGCTTCTAAAAAGTCGGTAAGGGTGTGGTAAATTTCTGTTTTAAGGGCTTGTGTGATTTCCATATAGTATTATTTAATCTTTGCTATATCGTTTTTATAACTCGCAAAACTGATGTTTCCTTCTAAAACCAACTCGCAGAGGGCTGCTGGGTCATAACCTTTAAAGGAATGAAGGGTATAATGGCAATGCTTGTCCTCACGCTCTAAGTGAAGTACATATCCATCGGGTTCGTCTTGAAAAACAATAGTTGCTTCTTTGTACTTTTCTAAGGTTGTTACTGAGCGTACCAAATCCTGCCTACTATCGTGCAAGTGGGAGGCAACAAAGGCTATTTCGGCAGTGCCATTGCTAATTATGACTTCTAACCAGCCATGTTCTTTGGGAGTGTAATCAATCATTGCAAATTAATAAAGTTTCATTAGTAAATCGGCAAAAGAAGTAGCAATAGGAGAGGGCTCTATGTCTTGTATATTATGATTAAAAAGATAAATCTGCTGGTCTTCTGCTAATAGAAGCGTATCGCCCGCAGGAGTGCACGCAATCGGTATTCCCTGTTTCTGAAAGTCAGTATACAAGTCTATCAGCGAATGAAACTTATAAGCCGACCGAAAAGCCAAAAAGCGGTCTATTACCACCTTACTGCCTTTCACCCTGTTTTTAGAAGGAATGCCTCCGTTGTGCTCCAACAGAAAACGAATATATTCCTCATCGATAGGCTGGCTCAGCTCTCTCTGAAAATCAGCAATTTCTGTTTCTTCCGCCTTGTCCGTTTCGTAGGCTTTGATGAGGTTTTTTAGGGTTTGTTTATCGGGCAAA
>CALFOY010000263.1 GCA_937919265.1 uncultured Capnocytophaga sp.
GAATATTGCTAAACAGCCCTATTATTTATTGCGTTTCTGTAGGGCTGATAACGAATTATTTGCCTTTAATGACAACTTAAAAATAACTGCGAGAGATTGGGAGGACACTTTTCTTTATCCTGATTTGCACTTAAAAGAGCCTACTGATAGGAATGTTTTTGTCTTAGGAAATGTATTACCTGATGGTTATTTTTGCTATCAAAATGCCTTAATTATCAAGAAAACATTAAAAGAGGAAATAGAAAAGCTTTGCTATGCTCCTGAGATATATTCAGTAAGTGAGTTTCCAGAAGTGTATAATACGTGTTTAAAATGGTAATGTATTAACCAGAAATTCACAGAGAAAAATATTTAGAGCCTGATTAACAAAGCACTATGATTCATATCGAAAGAGGAAAAATAGATACATTTCAAGTGGGAGATTTCTCCGATATAACAAGAGTAGAAAGGAATTCGCTTACATTTTTCTTTGAAATAGAAAATAAGCGTATTCAGACTATTTCTGTTCGGGATGTAAAAGAGATAGAAGTATATGGCAAAAGGATTACAGTAGCTACTCTTGATACAATTGCACAAGAAAAGCCTATTATAGATGGAGACTTCTATATTTATCCAAACTTACAGCTGTCTTTGTACATTGATTTAAAAAACAAAATCTTTGCACAAGTATTAGTTTTTGATAGTTCCTTGGTAGATTTGTATGTTCCAAAAGCATATAAACTGATAGAAGATAGCTTACTGAGGAGTTCTAATATATTGGAAATAAATCCTTTTAAATCCGTTAATCAATTTGTATTTGATACTACTTTAGAGGATTTTAAAAAGGAATACCACATCACAACAATGCCCATAGAAGGGATTGGAGGAAAGAAGATATTTGAAAGTGCCTCTTTATTGTTTGAATTTTACAATCAGTTGCTTTGTAGCATATATGTAAAAACGCCTCGTTTATTTGATAAGATACTTGTAAGAGATTATGATTTGAATAATGATAAAGATATAAAAAGACTTATAAGCACCGAGGAAGTATTATATCATGGTCATTGGATAGTTATCCCTGCTTTAGGAATTAGTATTGAAGGAGACAACTTAACAGGGTTGTGTTTTTACAATGAATATGTAGCTCCTTTTTGGGAGAATATACGTCGACCTATTACGAGTTGGTAAGGAATTAAGCGTGTGGTAGGGCTTTAATACACTCCCCAAAATATCGAAAATCCTACATCATAGAGAGAAGCGTTTTTTAAGGCTTAATTGATAAGGGAATACAGGGAGGCAAATACTCACACCCAAGCGAAAAAGTTGAATTAAAAACACATTATTAGAACTTGAAATATATGAAAGAAGTAACATTTTTATTGACTCCAGCAGAGGTAAATGCCTTACTAAAACTACTTAATTATATAAAATTCACTTGTGAAGATGAGGAAGCAAATATATTTAAAGACAGTCCTTTTATCAATTCAATATTTGAGAAAATTTTAAAAGAAAATCCTATTCCTCTACATCAAAGTAAACAGAGACAAAAAGAGATTTTAGAGGACATAGAGAAGCGGTTAGAACAGAATGATTATTATAAGGAACTTTCGACTGAGAAAAAAAGAGAATACTTATCTGTCCTTTTGTTCCCATATCCATTAGATTAGAGAATGGGTAATTCAAGCATATGGTTAACTTCTTATAATGGAGATAAACCCTTTTAAACCCTATTACCATGAAACCCTATTTTATAACATTACTTTTTTGTGCTTGCTTTTCTCTTTCTGCACAAGAGAAGGATGAAGGCAAATATACAGAAGAACAATTAGAAGTTTTTGGAGGCACACTTCAGGGACATGTAAAATCCGTGGAGAGAATCTATTATATAGGTGAAGAATCCGAAGGGGTAGATAAGAAAAGGCTCCCTAATGACAATGAATCCAATAGCACGAACGAACATTGCAAATATAGCTTTGACAGAGAGGGCAATATCACTGAAATACAAATATTTGATACCTTAAGTAGTGTAAAGTACAAGCAGATTTTTACTTATAACGACCTTTGGCTCCCTTCACATATAGAAAGTTTCCAATATCAAGACAAAAAAGAAGTAGCACATTCCTTGGAAACTTATACATATAAAGGAAAAGAAGTAGCCTTAAGGGAAACAGTGATAAGTACGAATTTTGATAAGAAAAAAAAGAATGTATTCAAGGATATTACTAAGTTCAATCACAAAGACCAAAAAGAAAGTATTTCAGCGTATGCTGGAAATAAACTACAGACTAAAATTACTTTCACTTATGATGACAAAGGAAATCTGACCCAAGAGGAATACAAAAGTCTTATTAACAAAGAAGAAAATACAACTACCTATGCCTATCTCTCTAACGGAAAAGTGTGGCAGAAAACTTCTTACGAAACGCACTCAGGAGAAAAAGATAAAAAGAGGAATGAGACCATCACTTATTATACTTATGATACGAATGGTGACCTCGTAGAAGACCAATACATCGGTATGGATGATTTCAAAGTAGGTACTTCTTATTGCTATGAGAATAAGAAATTGAAAGAAAATTATACTTATGTACAAGGGGCTCTTAAAAGTGTTACTTTCTGGAGAGAAGAAAATGGAAAAACAACCCAGCAAGAGGAATTCTCTCCCGATGGAAAGCTACAAGGAGGCGTTTATTATACTTATGATGACAAGCGAAATTGTACTATGGAACTTTACAAATCTTTTAATGAGAGAACGAGAATTATAGAAACTACAGGTAAAACGATTTACAAATATGATATATATAACAACTGTACCTATGAGGCTAAATTCTTTAGAGATAGTTTAGAGTATCTTATAGAGAGAAACTTTACCTATTATGAATAGGTCTTAACAAGCGCCAATTTGTAACTTATTTCTCAATTCATCACCACACTGGGAATGAATGGTGAAATACTGATTAATAACAAATAACCAATGAAACATATTGCAATAATCTTTGTAACATCATTATTAGCAAGCTGTAATCTTTTCCAAAAGACACAGCCGGCAGGGGAAAGTGCTGTAGTAGAGGAAAAGCAACAACAAGAAGAGGTCTTTGTGCCAGTGGAGAAGGAGTTGTATGTGATTGTTCCTACAGCTATGCAATATACAGAACCTGATATTCATAGTGAGCCTAAAGACAGATTAAACTCTTTTGGGCATCTCCTTAAGATAGAAGCGGAATCGGAGCATTTCTATAAGATAAAAAGCAATTGGGATTGGTATCTCCGCAAGGAAGATATGGGAAACTATGAAGATATCCGCTTTAAGGAAGGCTTAGAAGATGTTTATTTAATAGGTAAGAAGCAAGAAGATGGCACTATAGAAGAAGAAAAAGGGATTACTCTTTCCAAATATTTTACGATTGATTTGATTTCTTACGAAGAATATCAAAAAGCATTGGGTAAAGGATACTTTCCTTTAGTAAAGGACACTCTTTCTATTAAGAAGGAAAAGTGGATTCTAACATTACCTTCTAGAGATACTCTTGTTGAGTTTAAGGATTCAGCACTAAAACCAGAGGCAGATAGGGAGGAATATGAATATTTGGGCGATATGAAGCCTATACACCAATACCTTATAGCAGGGACTTATGACGATTCGTGGGACAAATTTTTTATAGATAAGAGAACAGGTCATAAAACAGAAATAGATAGTTATCCTTACCTCTCGCCCGATGGAAAGTATATCATTACTCTTGGGGTGACAGAAATGGGAGGTCCTACGGCTATTGCACTATATAAGATACTAAGCAAAGACCCTTTTAAAATGGAACTTGTGGCAGTAGCAGGAATTCGCTATTGGGTAGCATACGAAAATGATAAAAAACGACCTACTTTCTTTGGCAAAGACGGGTGTTTGTATGTAGCAATGGATCTCTCTGGTAGTTATCAATATGATAAGCCAGATAAGCCTTGTAAGTATGTAAGAATTAAGATCAAACAATAGTTATTATGACAAGATTATTACTTTACTTTTTAGGGATTTTATGGGTAGGAAATGCTTATAGTCAGCAGCGGTGTGTTACTTTTCTAGATGGAGAGCAAATTTGCTTTGATGAGAAGATTCCTACTGAAGAAGTTGAAAAAGTAACCTATGTTCGTAAGTCTTTTAAAGCCTCAGTAATAGGAGGTTGCTTTAAGGGAAGTCAGTTTTTTATAGATGAGCATATAGCCAAACATCTTGATAAGAAGATGAGGCGCAAAGTATATGACCGTTATTGTTGTATTCCTAATAGGGATGATTTTTTCCTATATCGTGAATATACGGCTTTTGAGTTCAAACAAGGAGACCATATTTTTGTAGCAGACATTTTGGAAGATAATCTTATAAAAAAGTGTTGTAAAGGTTGTAAGGATTATGTAATGACGGCTATAATCTTTACTTTTTATACAAAGAGTGGAACTTATAAAGAGATATTAGTAGAAAAAGGAACTAAAAAATATATTAAGAAATGAGAATCTTACTACTATATGTATCAATCTTATTGTTTGCAGGCTGTAACCTCTTTCAAGGGCAACAGCCGGCAGAGGAAAGTGCTGCTCCTACTGAAGAACCTCAAATACAAACAGAAACTTCTGCTAAAGAGGTTAAACCTACAGAAAAAGAGCTTTTAGAGACAATGGGAGACACTTCTGATACTAAGGCTTTTGGGAAATATTTTACTATAGAAAAGGTTTCGAAGCAGGAATACCTACAAGCATTGAAACAACGCTATTATTTTCTCACTAACGACAATTTAAGAATTGAAAAACAAGAAGGTGTGATTGAGCTTCCTTGTAAAAATAAAACTATTACATTTGAAGATACAGAAGCATCAGAGGAGTTTGGAGATGCTGAAAGATATGATTATTTAGGTGAAATGCCTGATTTAAATCAATATGTAGTGAGATATACTGTTTATAGAGCTCAAGAAACTCTTTTTATTGATAAACAAACAGGTAATCAGACTAAAATGGAAGGCGAACCGCTCTTATCACTTGATAGAAACTATGTAATAGGGACACATAGCGATGTTTTGGGAACATTTTTAATGTTTTATAAAGTAAAACAAGCAAACTCATTCACTTTAAAAGAACTTATTACTGTTAGCCCTCAATATTGGACAATTGATTACAATGAAAAAGAAGCAATATTCTTTAGCAAAAACAACTATCTGTATATATCTATAACATTTAAAGAAAATTACAATCAACGAGAATATATTAAAATAGGTATTAGAAATTAGAAATTAGTAAATAGCATTATAACTCATCTATGAAATACTTTATCTCTTTTATTTTAACACTATTATTAGCTGGCTGTAACCTCTTTCAAGGGCAACAGTCGGCAGAGGAAAAGCAACAACAAGAAGAAGTCTTTGTGCCTGTACAGAAGGAGTTGTATGTGATTGATAAGGAAGAACAGCAAGATAATTATCTTTTCGGCGAGAAAATAAAAATAAGTGCAGAAGGAAATGAGTTTTACCAAACTGATAGAGGAGATTATATAAAAAAGAAAGATGTAGGAGATTGGAATACCCTGAAAACTAAAATCACTGGGGATGATCTTACAAGAAATGTAGATATTAACGGAAATTCTAACGATGGTATCTCTAAATACTTGAGTATAGATCAAATTTCTTATGAAGAATATCAAGAAGCTCTTAGAAATAAGATAGATTTCCTCATAGAAGACACCCTTGCAATTGTAAAAAAGAATGGTAAACTTACCTTCCCTTGTGAGCATAAAACAGTTTATCTAAAAGACCAGTCTGATAGTGTTGAAGATCCTTTTTCTACAACCTATACTTATGTAGGGAATGTTCCTGTTCTCAATCAATATTTAGTTTTTGAAGATTCTGAAGATTTTTATGCTTATATTTTTATAGATAAAACTACTGGTAAGCAAACTGATTTTGAGCGTTTTCCATTTCTCTCTCCCGATAAGAAGTATATCATTATAATAGGGAGAGCTTATGAAGATTTAGTGGGAACGATTTCTTTGTATCGCATAAAAAGCATAAAACCATTTGTGATTGAAACTTTAGTAAATGAAGACACAAAATGGTGGGCAGCCTATGATTTTGATAAAGAACCCATCTTTTTTAGTAAAAATGGTTTCTTATATGCCCCAATGAATGTTATCCCAAACTTTTTTGACGAGCATAATAACCCTAACAAACAACGAATGTATATCAAGATAGGAATCAAAAATCAGTCGTCAGTAAATAACAAATAACCAACTAATGAAACACAGACCAACCACTATTCGGCTTTCCTTCTGTATATATGGAGACTATTTTGATGTGGATAAGGTAACCAATATCATGGGTTTTCCACCTACTCAAACCGCTTATAAGGGAGACCAGTTAAAATATCGTGTCAGTGAAGAGACTTTTTGGGAATATAACTTTGCTCCTCTTGAAACTCTTCTTATTGAAGATAATTTGCAAGTATTTGCCGATAAAGTAACGCCTTGTTTCGAAGAATTAGCTTCTTTTATCAAAGCGTTTGCTCTTACCTCAAAATTACTTTTTTGTCTAGAAATGAGTCCTGAGGAGAGCTGCCCTGCCATCGTTTTTGATAACAAAATACTAGAACTACTTCACAGGCTTAATGCTTGGATAGATATTGATATGTATAAATGACAAAGGAACTAACAAAAATTACTTAATTCATAAAATGAAAACACACGTATTTCAACAGCTATTTATAGGGTTTTCCCTATTCTTTGCTACAGTGGTAACGAACCCTCTTTGGGGACAAACGCAAACAAAAGCGTTTATTACTTTCTCTATCAAGAAAGGTTTTCTTACGATAAAGGGGGAGTTTAAGAACTATTTACATGACATACATTTAGACAGAAAGATCTTTGGAAGAGTACCAGTGGCCAGTGTAGATACCGGAAACAAAAAGCGAGATGCACACCTGCAAAGTGAAGAGTGGTTTGATGCTGCTACTTATCCCTATATCGAAATGCAGTCTACCAAAATCACTGAAGTGTCTGAAAGGAAATACCTCGGTACCTTTGATATAAAGATAAAAGGGAAAACGCTAAGTAAGGAGATTCCTTTTACTACAGAAGGAAATGTTTTCAAAATGGATTTTGAGCTTTCACGTAAGTCTTTCGGTGTAGGAAGTGGTTTCTTTGGAGCTATTGTAGGGGATAATGTAAAGATAAGTATTCATCTCCCCATCTTCGGTTACATAGAGGCAGAATAGCTAAAAAAGTAACAGGTAATAGTTCTATTTCTATTACCTGTTATTTTTTTTATTCCTATCTCTTTTTCTTCCATTGGGAAATGGAATCCTGATTCATTTTGACATAATCCTCATTACCTGCTTTTTTGGCTTTTTGTAGGGAGGTTTCTGCGGCTTTGATAGCTTCTTTGGTCTTTCCTAACTTAGAGAGGATGATGGCTTGTGCGCGATACATATAGTAGGGAGCATCTTCCTGCATGCTAAGGGATTTGGTAATGAACTCATTAGCTTTGTTGAGGTCTCCATTGGCATTGAGTAGGTAGTTAGCCGCTTCGTAGTAATCACGTGCGGAGGACTCAGCGGTGATCTTGTCCGCTATATTATCCATGGATTGCTCTTGGGTATGGGTGTGGAAAGGCAGCTCTACGAGGGTCTTATCCCAGCGTATGGCTATTTTCCCATCGTTATAGTTGATAGGGTTTAGCTCTATGGTGAGGTATTCTGTTTCCATAGGGTAGGGAATAGGCTTGCCCTCAGCTTGTAGGGCTATTTGACTTTCCTCCCATGGTTGGGGGAGTCCCCAGTTATCATTTTTCTTGTAGAAATAGAAAGTCCATTTGTCCATTTCTGGCTTGGTGTATAGGGCATATTTTCCTTTGGGGAGTACCTTCCCTGAGATGACTACATCCTCACTAAAGGAAATGGTGGTATTCTCATTGGCTCCAGTACGCCATACACGTCCGTAAGGGACTAACTCTCCGAAGATTTTTCTTCCTCGCTTGGCAGGGCGGGTATAGTCTACCTCTACCTCAGTGAGTCCTACCACTTGTTCTATACTTCCCTTCACGCTGGGCTGAGGGAGCTTGATCTGAGCCATTCCTTCACTAAGAAAGCATAGCATACTAGCAATAAAAACTATTTTTTTCATTCTACGGTTGTTTTTCTAAAGGAGAATTTGTAGCAAAAACTATACCAAATTAGTTTTGAGTTTTAAGTTTTGAATTTTGAGTTTCCTACGAACTCAAAACTATAAACTGGGAACTACGAACTCAAAACTATGAATTCAAAACTCAAAACTAACTAGATACTGCTTTGAGTCCCACTACCGAGCCTATGAGGGTAGAGAGAAAGAAGAGGCGCCAGAAGGAAGCGGGTTCCTTGAAGACGAAAATTCCCACTAAGGCGGTACCTACCGCCCCTATACCCGTCCATACTGCATAGGCGGTACCTAAGGGGAGATGTTGAGAAACTTTCATCAGTAGTCCCATGCTTACAAAAGTACAGAGCAAGAAACCTCCATACCATAGGTACATGGTGGTACCCTGTGTTTCTTTTCCTTTGCCAAGGCAGAAAGTAAAAGCAACCTCAAAAAAGCCTGCTATAATAAGTAAAATCCAATACATAAACTTGAGTTTTGAGTTTTGAGTTTTTGAGTTTTGAGTTATGGGGGCTATTCCATTCTCATAAGACATTCCTTTAATCTTTGTAGGAGATTTGGAGCTGCGATACAGTTGGCAATGCTTAGATTGTCTAAAGCAGGCACAGGTTGTGTGATGACAGAGAGGCTGCTGGATCCAAATTTTCCCCAAATCACTTGGGCAATATCCCTATGATAGTTCAGCTGCTGCAATAGTTCTTTGGTAAGGGAATTGCTGGTGTCGAATTCCTCATAAAGACTTACAAACTGATTCCAAGCCAAATCGCCTGAATAATAGTTTTCTAAATGATGGTTCATCTTTGTAAATTAAGAGTTGAGAAACAAACTATTCAATAATTACTTTTTGTCCTTTGCTCGAAAAATGTTCTATAATAGCCTGTAATATGGTCTCTTGTTCCACAGAGGAAAGTGTATTATCTAAGGAATTGCGATAGATAATGTAACTATAGGCATTTCCCTCAGTTAGTAAAAGACCCTCGCCTAAGATATTGTAATACTGACCTTTGT
>CALFOY010000264.1 GCA_937919265.1 uncultured Capnocytophaga sp.
ATAAAAATAGAGAATTAAGTTAGTATAAAAAATTAAAAAAATCTTAAAGTAACAGTTTTAAACCAAAAAAAATATTAATTTTATGCGTTATTTTTCTGAAAAAATGTAATTTTGTACTTTGAATAAAATTTTATGAAAAAACGTACTATTTTTAATTTATTACTTATTGCATTTGTACTTTCATTTTTCTATACAAATTTAGGATATGAAGGTAAAATATTATTACAACGTATTTTTTCTTCATCTGTTGATTTTCTTGCCAAAAATCAGCAATATAAAATAAATGAAAATTGGATTCTTAAAGACAGAAATGACAAACAATTTAACTTTAACCAATCTCAAGGAAAAGTTAAATTTGTATATTTTTGGTCTTCTTGGAGAGCAATGAGTATTGCAGACCTTTCTGGAATTCAAAATCTTTATAATGATTATAAAGATAAAATAGATTTCTATATTATCACCAATGAGCGCCCAGAAGAACCTGAAAAAAAACAACGTGATAGAAAATTTAACTTTACTATTACTTATCTTATTCAAGAAGAAAAAATGCCTTTTGATCCGAACAAAATTCCTTCTGGATATATCATTGATAAACAAGGCATTGTAGTTGCAGAAGGTTTCGGAAATACTCGTTGGAATAGTGACAAAGTAAGAGAATTATTGGATAATTTAATAAAAAATTAATGAAAAAATCTTTTTCGTGGAGTAGCCTAATAGGTATTATATTCTTTATGATACTTATATTTACTCCTTTAGGAACTTTTATAAAAAGTAATCTGATTCGTTTTTTTGCCTCTGCACCAGAGAGAGCCTCTAAAAAAGAATTAGTAACTGAATATACAGGATATTTCTTTGATAGTGAGGGGAATAAATTTAATTTTAGTTCTTTTGAAAATGAAGTTGTTATTATCAATTTTTGGGCTACATGGTGTCCTCCTTGTTTGGCTGAAAAACCTTCATTTCAAAAATTATATGATGATTATAAAGATAAAATTAAATTTGCTTTCATAAGTCAAGAAACTCCTATTGAAATAAAAGTTTTCTTAGAGAAGCATCATTATACTTTTCCTATTTTTTATGAAGCTAAAAATTTACCCTCAATATTGGATATAAATAGCATTCCTACTACTTTTGTTTTAGATAAAAAAGGAAATATAATAATAAAACAAATTGGGGCAGCTGATTGGAATAATGAGAAAACAAGAGAATTATTAAACACATTGATAAAAAATTAAAATAATGAAAATATTACAAAATAAAACTTTTCGCTTTTGGGCTGTGCAAGTAACTCTAGCTATTGTTTTTATAGGCTTGGTAATGTTTGGCAGTCTTAAATATTTAGATTTTTGGACAAGACATGATGAATTTATTCTTGTTCCAGATTTAAATAATAAACCACTTAGTGAAGTTCAAGAATTATTATCTAAACAAGAATTAAGATATGAAGTACTTGATTCTGCGCCTTATAACCCAAAAATCCCAAAATTTGCAGTAGTAGGGCAAACTCCTGCTCCGAATGAAAAAGTAAAACGAGATAGAAAAATATATCTTACCCTGAATCCTTCTAACTATAAAAAAGTTACTGTCCCTAGAGTTATACAAGTTACATACCGAAGTGCAGAAGCAACACTGAAAGCTGTAGGACTTTCTGTCGGGAAAATTACTTATGTAGATAATATAGGTAAAGATATGGTTTTAAAAATGTTCTATAAAGGAAAAGAAATACAACCTGGAGATATGCTTTCTAAAAAATCTTCAATAGATTTGGAGTGTGGAAATGGAAGAGACCCTCTTGCTCCTGCTGATTTTTATAGTACAGATACAGTTTCTGGATCTAATTTAGATATTTAAAACCAATAATATTAAATTCTGTTTTATTAGCAGATAAATATTTGATTTATAAGATTATAAACTAAAAAACTGAAAATAATTAATATTTTCAGTTTTTTAGTTTTTTAATTACTTAACATATTTTTCTAAATAATGAGCTACTCCATTCTCTCGATGATGCAGAGTTATATCTTTAGCTTTTTGTTTTAACACCTCACGAGCATTGGCTACAGCTATTCCAAAACCTACATTAGCTATCATATCCATATCGTTATAATTATCCCCAAATGCCATCGCTTCCTCTCTTGATAAATGATATTTTTCTTTTAATAAAATATCTATTCCTGTAAGTTTAGATACTTTAATATCAGCAACTTCTATATAAGTATCTTTCCCTCTATAAATATGTAAAGTATCTGAAAAATGAGTGTTAAGATAAGAAAACATTTTATCAATATCCTCTACTTCTCCCATTAACATTAATTTATGAGCCCCTATATTTTTAGCTTTCCAATCGGTTAAAACCTCTTGATTAGAACGTATTTCCGGAGAGGTTCGAGTGTTATTTTCTTCTCTTTTAGCCCAATCATCATACGCAGGCGCATACCATAAATCATTGTGGTACAAGCTAATATGTACTTTTCCTTGAAATAATTCCTCATTAGAGTAAACTATTTTTTCAACTACTGAAATAGGAATTTCTGTAGAATGCCATATTTTTTTACCAAGAACAAGCGCTCCATTGTAAGCCACAACAGGTTCTTTTTCTGTACCTAAAAGCTCTTGTAAATACCACATTTGTTTAGGCATCCGAGAAGAAACTAAAACAAATGGTATATGTCCTTTTATTCTATTTACCTGATTGATAGTCTCTTGTGATAACGCTCTTTCAGAATTAAGTAAAGTTCCATCTACATCTGAAAAGATGATTTTACAATTCATTAATATATTTTTTATTAAATTAATATACTTCCAACATATCAACTCCTGCTGCTTTTAATAAGAAATTATGCATTTGATAATTTTTAATAAAAGGCGTTAATTGCTCACTACCAGGCCCATACATAGCCAATTCGGTATAATCTGATGAGTGGTCCATACTTATCCACCCCACAGAAGTATGAGGCTTCAATATATCTGCTAATAATTTATAAGGAAGTTTTTTATAATTATACAAGCCATTTTCTTTTTTCTCTCCTGTATAATAAGATAAAATATCTTTGGCTTCTTCTTCTGTAAAAGGAATATTTTTGAAATTTTCCATCAAATATTCTCTAAGTTGCGCAGGCGTATCTGTAGAATGAACATTTTGAAGAATCCAATCATTAGAATATTTTAAATTAGTTAAATTATCAAAATTTGCATTACATTCATTCCCGTAGATTAATCCTGGATTTGCATTTCCGTGATCAGAAGTAACAACAACAAGAGTATTTCCATCTTTTTTAGCAAATTCAATAGCTACATTTACAGCATCTTCAAAAGCTAATTGATCAAAAAGCAAGCCTCCAATATCATTTCCGTGAGCTGCCCAATCGACTTTACCTCCTTCTATTTGTAAAACAAAACCTTCTTTATGGTCTTTCATTTGGTCAATTGCTTTTTCTGCCATTTGAGCCAATGTAGGTAATTCTGATGGATTTTTTGTAGCTTTATAGTCCAATGTATAAGGCATAGAATCGTGATAAAATACACCCAATAGAGGTTTATTTTTTGGTGCATTTTTCATATCTGATAATGTTTTTACAACAGAATATCCTTTATTAAGATATTCTGTATACATATCTTTTTTATCTTTTCGTTTCTTTGGATTGAAAAATCTATCACCACCTCCCATCATAACATCAAAATTCAATGTTAAATATACTTCAGCTATATGAGATTGGTCTCCACGTAATTTACTATTTACACAAAATCCAGCGGGTGTAGCGTGTGTAATGGCTACCGTTGTTACGCAACCTACTTTTTTCCCTGCTTTTTTAAATTTTTGCCAAATAGGTGTATATTCTTCTCCGTTGGGACCAATATTTAAACTTCCGTTGGGAACACGATGCCCACCTCCCCAAGAAGAACTTGCTGCGGCTGAATCGGTTACTACTGAGCTTAATGATTGCATATCCATAGATGCTTTGGTAACTATATTTTGTTCATACAACCCTGCCCAATATCCACTACGTCCCAAAATTCGTTTTGAATACAAATCAGCCATTACCATTGTACCTATACTCATTCCATCACTTACTAAAAAAATAATATTTTTAGCCTTTTTTCTACCAAATTCTTCTTTGGCTTGTGCTACTGCCAATGATGGGATAAACATAGACCCAATCCCTGCAAATAGTGAATTTCTTAAAAAACTTCTTCTTTCCATTTTGTTTTCTTTAAATATTTTTTGTTGTTTATTTCATTTTTGATAAATTTTCAATCATATCTTTGGTCATTCTATCCAAATCATAATTATAAGAGCAATTCCAATCACTTTTTGCTTTGCTATCATCTAAACTATTAGGCCAAGAATCCGCTATTTTTTGACGGAAATCAGGCTTATAAATTATTTTGAAATCAGGATATATTTTACGAATACTTTCATAGATTTCTTTTGGCGAAAAAGATATTCCACCTAAGTTGTAAGAGGTTCTCTCTTTTACTGATTCAATAGGAGCATCCATTAAATCTAATGTAGCTTTCACAGCATCAGGCATATACATCATAGGAAGATATGTATTCTCTGAAAGAAAACATTCAAAAACTTCACCTTTTATAGCTTTATGGTAAATATCAACTGCATAATCTGTTGTTCCTCCTCCTGGTAAAGTTTTGTAGCCTATCAAGCCCGGATAACGAAGACTCCTAACATCAACTCCATATTTTTGGAAATAATATTGACACCATAATTCACCTGCTACTTTTGTTATTCCATAAACCGTATTAGGGTCAGTAACAGTATGTTGTGGTGTCAAGTCCATTGGGGTATTTAAACCGAAAGCCGCAATTGAAGAAGGCCAATATACTCTATATAACGTTTTTTTTCTGGCAACTTCAAGAACATTTAATAAACCTTGCATATTGATTTGCCACGTAAAAAGAGGATTTCGTTCTCCAACTGCTGAAAGCAAAGCAGCTAAATGATATATTTGTGTAATTTCATACTTATCTACAAGATTTTCAATACTTTGTATATCTGTAACATCTAAAATTTCAAAATTACAGAAAGTAAAAATTTCTTTAGATTTTGGATTGATATCTGTAGCTAAAATATTTTTTTTCCCAAACTTTTCAGCTAATGCCAAAGCCAATTCTGAGCCTAATTGCCCTCCTGCACCCGTTATTAAAATTCGTTGTTCCATAAAAAGTGATTCATTTTTTCAGCACAAAGTTACATATTTTCATTATTAAAATACTGTCTCTTATACACATCTCCGAGCCCACGAGACCGTACTAGA